>JAEUPI010000122.1 GCA_016790175.1 Burkholderiaceae bacterium
CGGACGGGCCCCATAGCCCACGGCCGCGGTGCAGCGCGCGCCAGACTTCGCAGGAGTCTGGTGGCCAAAGGGCACTCTGCCTTCGACAACGAGCCCGAACGTGTTCGGCCGTTCCGTACGATTGATCGCGAATCGGTATGACCGCTACGATCGATGGTGCCTACGCGGCGCTACCGCCGATTGCCTGCCCGCCGCCGTAGCTGCCCTGCTTCGGCGCGATGCCGCCACGGCGCACACGCACCGCGCAGTACTTGAACTCCGGGATCTTGCCGAACGGGTCGAGCGCCGAGTTGGTGAGCTTGTTGATCGCCGCCTCGTAGTAGCAGAAGGCCACGAACACGGCGCCACGCGGTGTGCCGTCGTCGGCCCGCGCATAGAGCGAGACGCTGCCGCGCCGCGACTCGATGGTGATCACCTCGCCGGGCGCCACGCCCATCGTCTCGAGATCGAGCGGGTGCAGCAACGCGGTCGGGTCGGGTTCGATGGCGTCGAGCACCGTGGCACGCCGGGTCATGCTGCCGGTGTGCCAATGCTCGAGCTGGCGGCCGGTGATCAGCACCTGCGCGTAGTCGGCATCGGGGCGCTCGTTCGCCGGAATGATGTCGGCCGGCACGAACCGGGCCCTTCCACCCTCGCGCGGAAAATCGGTGCGGAAGACCACCGGTTCGCCGGGGTCGCCCTCGTGCACGCAGGGATAGGTCACCGCATGGTCGCGCTCCAGCCGCTGCCAGGTGATGCCGCCGATGCTGGGCATCGTGTGGCGCATCTCGTCGAACACATCGCTCACATCGCCGTATCGCCAATCGAGGCCGAGACGGCCCGCGATCTGCTGGATGATCCACAGGTCCTGCCGCGCATCGCCCGGCGGCTCCAAGGCCTGCCGGCCGAGCTGTACCAGGCGATCGGTGTTGGTGAAGCTGCCGGTCTTCTCCGGAAAGGCACTGGCCGGCAGGATCACGTCGGCCAGATAGGCCGTCTCGGTGAGGAAGATATCCTGCACGACCAGATGCTCGAGCGAAGCGAGCGCCTCGCGTGCATGGTTCGCGTCGGGATCCGACATCGCGGGGTTCTCGCCCATGATGTACATGCCGCGCACACCGCCTTCGAGAATCGAGTTCATCACCTCGACCACGGTGAGCCCGGGCTGGTCGTCCAGCGTGCCGGGCGCCAGCCGCCAGGCCTTTTCGAACCGTGCACGCGCCGGCGCGTCGGTGACACGCTGATAGTCGGGCAGCATCATCGGGATCAAGCCCGAGTCGGAGGCGCCCTGCACGTTGTTCTGCCCGCGCAGCGGATGCAGGCCGGTGCCGGGGCGGCCGATCTGGCCGGTCATCAGCGCCAGCGCGATCAGGCAGCGGGCGTTGTCGGTGCCGTGCACATGCTGGCTGATGCCCATGCCCCACAGGATCATCGACGCCTTCGAGCGTGCATACAGCCGGGCCACCTCGCGCAGCGTGTCGGCATCGACGCCGCAGATCGGCGCCATCGCCTCAGGCGAATACGCAGCCACGTTCCTGCGCAGCTCGTCGTAGCCGATCGTGCGGCTGGCGATGAACGCCTCGTCGACCAGGCCTTCCTCGACGATCACGTGCATCAGCGCATTGAGCATCGCCACGTCGGTGTCGGCGTTGAATTGCAGATACCGGTGGGCAATGCGCGCGAGATCCGAGCGACGCGGGTCGCAGACGATCAGCTTGGTGCCGCTGCGCACCGCATTCTTGATCCAGGTGGCCGCCACCGGGTGATTGACCGTCGGGTTGGCGCCGATCAGGATCACGACCTCGGCCTTCGTCACGTCCATCACCGGGTTGCTGACCGCGCCGGAGCCGATGCCTTCGAGCAAAGCATAGACCGACGAGGCGTGACACAGCCGCGTGCAGTGATCGACGTTGTTGCTGCCGAAGCCGGTGCGCACGAGCTTCTGGAACAGATAAGCCTCTTCGTTGCTGCCCTTGGCCGAGCCGAATCCGGCCAGCGCCTTGGCGCCGTGCCGGTCGCGGATCGCCTCGAGCTTGCCGCCGGCCAGCTCGAGCGCCTCGTCCCAGCTCGCCTCGCGGAACACGTCCATCACGCGCTCGGGGTCCATCGTGAAGTCGTCGCCGAGCATGTCGCGCTTGGCCGGCGCGTCGGCCCGGCGGACCAGCGGCTTCGTCAAGCGCTGGGGATGGTGCGCGTAGTCGAAACCGTAGCGACCCTTCACGCACAGGCGCGACTGGTTGGCCGGCCCGTTACGACCTTCGACCCAGAGGATCTGGTTGTCCTTCACGTGATAGGTCAGCTGGCAGCCGACGCCGCAGTACGGGCACACCGACGGCACCTGTCGATCGCCCACCGTGAGCGCCACCTCGCGCGCAGGCATCAGCGCACCAGTGGGGCAGGCCTGCACGCATTCGCCGCACGCCACGCAGGTCGACGCACCCATCGGGTCGTCCATGTCGAACACGATCTTCGCGTGCTCGCCGCGGAAGGCGAGGCCGATCACGTCGTTGACCTGTTCGCTGCGGCAGGCACGCAGGCAGCGTGTGCACTGGATGCAGGCGTCCAGGTGCACCGCGATCGCCGGGTGCGACAGGTCGGCAACGGGCTGCGCTCGCGGTGCAAAGCGCGGCTTGCCAAGCTCGAGCCGCACGGCCCATTCGTCGAGCTCGCTGCCGCGGCTGTAGAGCGTCTCGGGCATGTCGGCCAGCAGCAGCTCGAGCACCAGGCGCTGCGAGGTGCGCGCCCGTTCGCTGTCGGACTTGACCACCATGCCCGGCGTCGGGGCGCGGCAGCACGAGGGCGCCAGCACCCGCTCACCCTCGATCTCGACCATGCAGGCGCGGCAGTTGCCCACCGCCTCGAGGCCCGGCTTGTAGCAGAGATGGGGGATGGCCACGCCCTCGCGCCGCGCAGTCTCGATGATCGGCTCACCCTTCAACGCCGTGACCTCGCGTCCGTTGAGATGGAAGGTGATCGTGTCGCGCGCCGTCATGGCTTCAACTCTTTCGGGAAGTACTTGACCACGCAGTCCACCGGGTTCGGCGCCGCCTGACCGAGGCCGCAAATCGACGCGTCGCGCATCACCTGCGACAGGTCGGCGAGCAGCGGCAGGTCCCAGCGGTCGCCGGCGATCAGCGTCGAGGCCTTGGCCGTGCCGCTGCGGCATGGCGTGCATTGCCCGCAGCTCTCGTGCGCGAAGAAGCGCATCAGGTTGCGCGCCGCATCCATCGCACGGTCGCGGTGCGACAGCACGATCACCGCGGCCGAGCCGATGAAGCAGCCGTGCGGCTGCAGCGTGTCGAAGTCCAGCGGGATGTCGCCCATCGAGGCCGGCAGGATGCCGCCCGAGGCACCACCGGGCAGATAGGCATAGAAGCGGTGGCCTTCGGCCATGCCGCCGCAGTGCTCGTCGATCAGTTCGCGGATCGTGATGCCGGCCGGCGCCAGCTTGACGCCGGGCAGCTTCACGCGGCCCGAGACCGAAAACGAGCGCAATCCCTTGCGCCCATGACGTCCGTGCGAGGCGAACCAGGCGCCGCCTTTCTCGAGAATCTCGCGCACCCAGTACAGCGTCTCGAAGTTGTGCTCCAGCGTGGGGCGCCCGAACAGGCCGACCTGCGCAACATACGGCGGCCGCAGGCGCGGCATGCCGCGCTTGCCCTCGATCGATTCGATCATCGCCGACTCTTCACCGCAGATGTACGCGCCGGCGCCTCGGCGCAGCTCGATCTCGGGCAGGCCCGGATACGGCGGTTGCGCCCGCAGCGCGGCCAGCTCGCGCTCGAGCAGCGCCCGGCAGCCGTGGTATTCGTCGCGCAGGTAGATGTAGATGCGCGAAATGCCCACCGCCCAGGCCGCGATCAGCATGCCCTCGAGAAATCGGTGCGGATCGCGCTCGAGGTACCAGCGGTCCTTGAAGGTGCCGGGTTCGCCTTCGTCGATGTTCACCGCCATCAGCCGCGGCGCGGGCTCGTTGCGCACGATGCGCCACTTGCGTCCGGCCGGAAAGCCGGCACCGCCCAGACCGCGCAAGCCGGAATCCTCCATCGCGCGGATCACCGCATCGACCTCGCGCTCGCCGGCGATGCATTGCTTGAGCAACCGGTAGCCGCCGCCGGAGACATAGGCCGCATGATCGATCGCGGCGGGTGCCCGGTCGGCGGTGACGCCCGAGCGCACCTGGGCCGCCACCTTGTCGACCGTGGCCTGCGCCACCGGCGCCTGCCCCACCACCGCCACCGGCGCCTGCTCGCAGCGGCCGATGCACGGCGCCGGAATCACACGCACCTCGCGACCGAGCAGCGCCGGCAGACGCTGCAGCAACTCGCCCGCGCCGGCCATCTCGCAGGCGAGGCCGTCGCAGACGCGCACGGTCAGCGCGGGCGGCGCCGTCTGGCCGGCCTTCACGATGTCGAAATGGTGATAGAACGATGCGACCTCGAACACCTCGGTCTGCGCCAGACGCATCTCGCGCGCCAGCGCGGCCAGATGGCGGTCGCTGAGGTGTCCGTAACGGTCCTGCAGCTTGTGCAGGTGCTCGATCAGCTGGTCGCGCGCGCGCGACGCCTCGCCGAGCAGCGCTCGCACCTCGTCCGATGCAGCGGGATCGACGACACGGCCCTTCGGCGCCTCGCGCTTGCGCTGGCGCGTGGTGGCAGCCAGCGGCGCGATCGGGACGGTCTTGGCGATGCTCATTCACGAGGCCCAGGCATGGCGCGATTGTGGCGGCGCCGCGCCCACGCGCCGGCGGCCGCACCGACGGCGTGCTCGGCGTTGCGCGACGCGCTGTGTGCGACCGGCTACAGCAAGCCCGCAGCGCGCGCCCATTGGTACTTCGCCGCGAGCACCGCGACGGGAATTTCCGTCGAGTACGCGTAGGCCGGAATGCCATGCTCGTAGAGGTACTGCGCGGCCTCCTCGACCTCCACGTCGCCGGCCAGCGACGCCACCACCGGCTTGACGATGCCCTTGGCCTTCATCTCGTCGACCACCTGCACCATGTTGCGCGCGAACACCATCGGCGGCGTCACGATCGTGTGCCAGTAGCCGAGGATCAGCGCGTGGATGCGCTCGTCCTCCAGGCCCAGGCGCACCGTGTTCATGTAGGTGATGGGTGGCTCGCCGCCGGTGATGTCCACCGGGTTGCCGGCTGCGCCGAACGGCGGGATGAACTTGCGGAACGCGGCATCCAGGTCTGCCGGCATCGGCTTGAGCAGCTTCAGGCCGTTGTCGACGCAGGCATCCGACAGCAGCACGCCCGAGCCGCCGGCGCCGGTGATGATCACCACGTTCTCGCCCTTGGGCGTGGGCAGGATCGGCACGCCGCGCGCGAAATCGAGCAGATCGCGCAGGCTCTTCGCGCGGATCACGCCGCTCTGGCGCAGCACGTCGTCGTAGATCTTGTCGTTGCCCGCCAGCGCACCGGTGTGCGAACTGGCCGCCGCGGCACCGGCCGACGTGCGGCCGGCCTTTAGCATGATGACCGGCTTCTTCTTCGACACGCGGGCGGCCACCTCGGCGAAGGCGCGGCCGTCTTTCAGGTCCTCGCAGTGCTGGGCGATGACCTTGGTGTTGTCGTCCTGCTCAAAGTACAGCAGCAGGTCGTCCTCGTCGATGTCGCTCTTGTTGCCAAGGCCCACGATCGCCGAGACGCCCATCTTGGCCGAGCGCGAGAAGCCGATGATCGCCATGCCGATACCGCCCGATTGCGACGACAGCGCCGTCGAACCCTTCACGTCGTAGGCGGTGCAGAAGGTGGCGCACAGATTGGCCGGCGTGTAGTAGAAGCCGTAGATGTTGGGGCCCATCAGGCGGATGTTGTACTTGCGCCCGATCGCGATCAGCTCCTGCTGACCCTCCATGTTGCCGGTCTCGGCGAAGCCCGACGGGATCAGCACGGCGCCCGCGATCTTCTTTTCGCCGCATTCGGTGAGCGCACCGGCCACCAGCTTGGCAGGAATCGCGAACACCGCGGCATCGATCTCGCCGGGGACGTCCTTCACGCTCTTGTAGGCCCTGTAGCCCATGATCTCGGCCGACTTCGGGTGGATCGGGATGATCTGCCCCTTGTAGCCGCCGTTGATCAGGTTCTTCATCACCGAGTTGCCGATCTTGCCGGTCTCGTCGGACGCGCCGATCACCGCCACCGCCTTCGGCTGCATGATGCGCTTCATCGACACCACCACCTCGGCCTCTGGCGGGCGGTAGCGCGGCGTCTTCGGCGCGAAGTCGACGACGATGCGCACGTCGGCGGCGATCGCGGAGCTCTTTGTCGCGAACACCGGGTTGAGGTCCATCTCGGCGATCTCGGGGAAGTCGCTCACCAGCTGGCTCACGCCGACGATCAGCCTGGCCAGCGCCTCGCGATTCACCGGCTCGCCGCCGCGCACGCCCTTCAACATCTCGGCGGCCTGGATGCCGTCGAGCATCGACAGTGCGTCGGCTTGCGTCGCCGGTGCCAGGCGGAAGGTGATGTCTTTCAGCACCTCGACCAGCACGCCGCCCAAGCCAAAGGCCACCAGCTTGCCGAAGCTGCCGTCGGTGACCGCACCGACGATCACCTCCTGCCCGCCCTTGAGCATCTGCTGCACCTGCACGCCGACCACCTTGGCGTCGGCCTTGTAGGCCTTGGCGTTCTTGATGATCGTGTCGTAGGCCTTGGCCGCCTCGTCCGCGTTACCCACGCCGACGATCACGCCACCCGCTTCGGTCTTGTGCAGGATGTCGGGCGACACGATCTTCATCACCACCGGGAAGCCCATGCCGCCGGCCAGCCTGGCCGCCTCGGCCGCGCTGCCGGCCAGGCCCTCTTGCGGCACCGCGATGCCGTAGGCGTCGCAGACCTGCTTGCCCTCGGGCGCGGTGAGCGACGTGCGGCCCTCGGCCTTCACGGCGTCGAGCAGCTTGCGGACCTTGGCCTTGTCGACGGTGCTCATGGTGTCCCCTTGTGTCGTTGACGGTGGAGTGACTGTGGTGCGATGTGCGTCGGTTGCAGCGCGGGCATGCGCCGCGTCAGATCACGCGCGCCTCGCGCAACCCGGCGATCTCGGCGGCGCTGTAGCCCAGCTGTCGCAGCACCTCCTCGGTGTGCTCGCCCAGAAGCGGCGAGCGCGTCACCTCGGTGGGGCTGTCCGACAGCTTGATCGGGTTGCCGACGCTCAGGTACTTGCCGCGTTTCGGATGATCGACCTCGACCACCGTGCCGGTGGCCCGCAGCGACGGTTCGTAGGCGATCTCCTTCATCGACAGGATCGGCCCGCACGGAATGTCGTACTTGTTCAGGATGTCCATGGCCTCGAACTTGGTCTTGGTCATCGTCCACTGCTCGATGCGCTCGAAGATGCGCTTCAGATGCGGCAGCCGCGCCTGCGGCGTCGCGAAGGCCTCGTCGGTGATCCAGTCTTCCTGGCCGATGACCTTGCAGATCGCCTCCCACACCGGCGCCTGCGTGATGAAGTAGATGTAGGCGTTGGGGTCGGTCTCCCAGCCCTTGCACTTGAGGATCCAGCCCGGCTGCCCGCCGCCCGAGGCGTTGCCGGCACGCGGCACCGCTTCGCCGAACTCGCCGTCGGGGTATTGCGGATACTCGGTCAGCTTGTGCATGCGCTCCAGGCGCTGCTGGTCGCGCAGCTTCACGCGGCACAGGTTGAGCACGCCATCCTGCATGGCGGCCAGCACCTTCTGGCCGCGACCGGTGGTGTTGCGCTGGTACAGCGCCGCCACGATGCCCAGCGCCAGGTGCAGCCCGGTGCCCGAGTCGCCGATCTGCGCGCCGGTGACCATCGGCGGGCCGTCGTCGAAGCCGGTGGTCGATGCCGAACCGCCGGCGCATTGGGCAACGTTCTCGTAGACCTTGCAGTCCTCGTACGGCCCGGGGCCGAAGCCCTTGACGGACGCCACGATCATGCGCGGGTTGAGCTGCTGGATGCGCTCCCAGGTGAAGCCCATGCGGTCGAGCGCACCCGGGGCGAAGTTCTCCACCAGCACGTCGCAGGTCTTGATCAGCCGGTCGAGCACCTCCTTGCCCTTGGGATCCTTGGTATTGACCGTGATCGAGCGCTTGTTGTGGTTCAGCATCGTGAAGTACAGACTGTCCACGCCGGGGATGTCGCGCAGCTGCCCGCGCGTAGCGTCGCCCTCGCCTGCCTTCTCGACCTTGATCACGTCGGCGCCGAACCACGCCAGCAGCTGCGTGCAGGTGGGGCCGGACTGCACATGCGTGAAATCGAGGATGCGAACGCCGTCCAGTGCCTTGCTCAATTGAAACTCCTGAAGATGGGAAGAGGATTCATTTTTTCCTGGCGGCCGGGTTCAGGCTGGTGATGCGCCCGCTTTCGGTGCCGGCCGTCTCGTCGATGATGGCATTGATCAAGGTGGGCTTGCCGCCGGCAATGGCCTCGCTCATCGCCCGGTGGAGTTCGGCCGGCGTCGCGGCGCGCACGCCGACGCCGCCGAAGGCCTGCATCAGCATCTCGTACTTCGCATCCTTGACGAACACGGTGGGTGCCGGGTCGGTGCCGCCGCTGCCGTTGACATCGGTGCCGCGGTAGACGCCATTGTTGTTGAACACCACCACGCAGATCGGCAGCTGGTAGCGGCAGATGGTTTCGACCTCCATGCCGGAAAAACCGAACGCACTGTCGCCGCAGACGGCGATCACCGGCTTGCCGCTCACCACCGCGGCCGCCACCGCGAAGCCCATGCCGATGCCCATCACGCCCCAGGTGCCGACGTCGATGCGCTTGCGCGGCTGAACCATGTCGACGATGCTGCGCGTGAAGTCGAGCGCGTTGGCGCCCTCGTTGACGAGGATCGCCTCCGGGTTGGCCTTGACGATGTCGCGCACGGCTGACAGCGCGCTTTGAAAGCTCATCGGCGACGGGTTCAGGGCCAGCGTCGCCGCCATCTTGGACAGATTCTTGTCCTTGCGGTCGGCCACGGCCGCCGTCCAGTCGGCCGGCGGCTTCGGCCAGGCCGCGCCCATGCCCGCGAGCAGCGCCGCCACACAGGAACCGATGTCGCCGATCACCGGCGCCGCGATGGCAACGTTGCTGTCGATTTCGGTCGGCGCGATGTCGAGCTGGATGAACTGGCGCTGGCGTGCCGCGTCGCCACCCCAGGTCTTGCCCTTGCCATGCGACAGCAGCCAGTTCAGCCGCGCGCCGATCAGCATCACCACATCGGCTTCGGCCAGTACATAGGAGCGTGCGGCCGAGGCGCATAGGTCATGCGTGTCGGGCAGCAGGCCCTTGGCCATCGACATCGGCAGATACGGGATGCCCGAGCGCTCGACCAGTGCACGCACGTCGGCATCGGCGCGCGCGTAGGCCGCGCCTTTGCCGAGCAGGATCAGCGGACGCTTGGCGCCCTTGAGCAAGGCGAGCGCGCGCTGCACCGCATCGGGCGCCGGAATCTGCCGCGGTGCGGGGTCGACGACCTTGATCAGCGACGCCCTGCCCGCCGCCACCTCCATCGTCTGCGCCATCAGCTTGGCCGGCAGATCGAGGTACACGCCGCCCGGGCGGCCCGACACGGCCGCGCGGATCGCACGCGCGATGCCGACGCCGATGTCGGGCGCATGCAGCACGCGAAACGCCGCCTTGCACAGAGGTTTGGCGATGGCGAGCTGGTCCATCTCTTCGTAGTCGCCCTGCTGCAGGTCGACGACCTCGCGCTCGCTCGAGCCGCTGATGAGGATCATCGGAAAGCAGTTCGTCGTCGCGTTGGCCAGCGCCGTGAGGCCGTTGAGGAAGCCCGGCGCCGACACCGTCATGCAGATGCCGGGTTTGCCGGTGAGAAATCCGGCGGCGGCGGCGGCGTTGCCGGCATGCTGCTCATGCCGGAACGCGATGACGCGCAGGCCCTCGGCTTGCGACAGGCGCAGCAGGTCGGTGATCGGAATGCCCGGCAGGCTGAAGATCGTGTCGATGCCGTTGAGCTTCAACGCCTCGATGATCAGGTGGAAGCCGTCGATCTGCTCGGTGGCGGTTTCGGTGGTCATGAATCGTCTCCGTGTAGCACTGGATCGCTGGCACGACGGCCGCACCCAGGGGCGCAACCTATGATATGAACCCGGGTTGAGATTCGCCGTTGACCGCAGTCAAGATTCGAAAAATGGCACGCGCGTCGCGCCGGTCGCACGCCTCGCCCCTCGATGATCACCACCTCGATCGATAACCACGGCGAACGCAACGTCATTCGCGTTCAGCTGCGCCAGAACCTGGTGCTCGCGGAGATGAGCGACGACGAGCGTCGTGCGCTCGAGTCTCAGCTGATGGTGGTCGACTGTCACAAGGGCGATGTGCTGCTGCACCAGGGCGTGCACGAGATGGAACAGTACTTCGTGCTCGACGGCATTCTGAAGCGCGTGGTCACCAGCAGCGCCGCGAAGGAGATGATCCTGCGATTCGCCGACGAGCGCGACATCGAGACCAGCTATGCGGCGTGGCGGCTGAACACCCCCACCCCTTACAGCATCGTCTGCGTGACCAAGGCGCGCGTGGCCAAGCTGCCGTTGCCAGCCTGGGTGGCCTTCATGGAGCGGCACCCGAAGACCAAGGCCACGTTCGAGTACGAAGTGATGCGGCTGATGAGCGAGATCATGGCGCACACGATCACCTTGCACCTGCTCGACGCGCCGGGCCGTGTGCATCGCTTCGAGCGCAAGCATCCGGAGCTGGCCGATCGCATTCCGAAGAAGGAACTCGCGGCCTATCTGAATCTATCGGCCGAGACGCTGAGCCGGTTGAAGCAGCGCGGGAAGATCTGATGGCGATGCGCGATCGATCGCGCGTGATGGTGATCCGCGTTGGGCAGTGAGGCTGTCGCCTTCGACGATTGACTCGCGCTGCGCCGCGGCCGTGGGCCGTGGGGCCCGTCCGATCAAACTGCAGCGCCCCGGCCCTAGGGCCGGGGTCCGCTGCGCTGCTCGCCGCCGCAGATTCGCTCCCCGACCCCACAGCCCACGGCCGCAGCGCAGCGAGCACCACCGAGCTTCTTAACGAAGTGACTTCAAACCGCGCGGTCGTTCAGCGCGGCAGGCGGTACCCGGCCGGGGCGATTTATGGGTCGGCGAGCAGCACAGGGCTTGCGGCCCGCGCGCACGCAGTGCGCGCCTCCACTTCTGACTCGCCGACGTTGTCTGAACGGAGCGGCCGCAGGCCGCGAAGTGAGTTC
>JAEUPI010000170.1 GCA_016790175.1 Burkholderiaceae bacterium
GCCGCCAGCACCAGCGCGAGCGCGATCGCAAGTCCGAGCGACGCAGAGCGCTTGGGCCAGTCCATCGGGATGCCTCGTCGCGGTGGTCCGGGCTGAGGGTTACTTCTTCTTGCGCAGCGCGTCGATGCCTTCCTGGATCGACGCGTGGGCCTCCTTCAGCGCCGCCTCGATGCTCGCGTTGCCCTTGACGATCTTGTTCATCGCCGTCGTCGCTGGCGACCACACCATCGTCATCTCGGGCCGGTTGGGCATCGGCACCGAGGTTTCGAGCTGATCGCGAAACGCCTTGAGCACCGGGTCGCCACCGACCTTGGGGTTGGCGTAGATCGCCTTGTTGGTGTGCAGCTGCCGGCCCTCGACCGCCAGCACCAGCCCGGCCTCCTCGCTGGTGAGGAACTTGACGAACTCGTAGGCCAGGTCCTTCTTCGTCGAGCTGGCCGCGACGTACGCGCCCTCGATCGTCATCCACGGCCGCAGCGGAGCCTTCGCGGCCTCCAGCAGCGGCAGCGGCGCGAGGCCGAAGTTGATCTTCTTGTCGATGTCGCCGACGAACCACGGGCCGTTGATGACCATCGCGGCCTTGCCCTCGTTGAACATCGAGGCGATCAGCGCCTCGCTCGGCTCGGTGGGCAGGATGGCGTCCTTCTTGTACCAGGCCATCATCTGGTTCAGCGACGCAATGGTGGCCGGGCTGTTGAGCGTGAGCTTGCCGTCCTTGTCGAACACCGCGCCGCCGAAGGCGTTCATCAGCGCCGAGTGGAAATAGAAGTTGGTGTACCAATAGGCCAGGCCGTAGCGGCCCGACTGCGCATTGGTCAGGCTCTTGGCGAGCTTGACCATCTCGTCGGCGGTCTTTGGCGGCGTCTTGACGAGATCCTTGTTGTAGATCAGCGTCGGCATCTTGTAGTTGATCGGCAGGCCGTAGACGCCACCCTTGTAGGTCATCGCGTCGATCATTCCGGGCAGCAGCCGCTCGCGCGTCGGCTTATCGAGGAAGAAGTCGATCGGCTCGACGGTCTTGCCGGCCTCGATCCAGCCGCCGAGCCGGTCCTGCGCGTAGATGAAGACGTCCGGCCCCTTGCCGCGCGGCACCGCAGCGCTGATCTTGTCGGCATAGGCGTCGTACGGGATCGCCAGCGTCGACAGCTTGGTGCCCTTGGCGGCCGGGCTCTTCTCGAACATCTCGACCACCTTCTCGAACGCAGCTTTCTCGGCTGCGCGGTAGGCATGCCAGACGACCAGCTCGCCCGCGCCTTGCGCGAGCGCGGGGCCAGCCAGCGACAGCGTCGCGGTGGCGATCGCAGTGGACAGCAGCATCTTGAACATCGTGGCTCCTCGTGGGGATGGTTTCAGGCGAGACGCTTCTCGCTCGCCGGGTCGAACAGGTGCATCGCGTCGCTCTTGATCTGCAGCGTGATCGGCTCGCCCGGCGGCGGCAACGCGGCATGGCTGCGCAGACGGCCCGACAGCGACTGGCCCTGCACCTGGAAGAACACCAGCACCTCGTGCCCGAGCGGCTCGACCAGCTCGACGGTGCCGGTCACGTGGCAGTCGCTCGCCCAATCGACCTCGTGCGTGGCACCAACGTGTTCCGAGCGCAGGCCGAGGATCACGTCGCGGCCCTTGGCCCTGAGTGCGGCGTCGTGAAACGCCGGCGCCACCGGCAGGCGCACGCCGTAGGCCAGCACTTCGCGGCCATCGTCGGACAGGCGGGCCTTCGTGAAGTTCATCTTCGGCGTGCCCATGAAGCCGGCGGTGAACAGGTTGGCCGGCGTGTCGTAGATCTCCATCGGCGTGCCGATCTGTGTCAGGTTGCTGAGGCTCTCGTCGCGCCCGCAGGGGCGCAGCACGGCAATACGGTGGCCCATCGTCATCGCCTCGACCTGGTCGTGGGTGACGTAGACGGTGGTTGTCTTCAGCCGGCGCTGCAGCTTGGCGAGCTCAGCGCGCATGTGCACGCGCAACTCGGCATCCAGATTCGAAAGCGGTTCGTCGAACAGGAACACCGACGGGTTGCGCACGATTGCGCGGCCGAGCGCGACACGCTGGCGTTGGCCGCCCGACAGTGCCTTCGGCTTGCGCTGGAGAAACTCGGTCAGGCCCAGCGTGTCGGCCGCGTCCTTTACGCGCTGCTGGATGTCGGCAGCGGACAGCTTGCGAATCTGCAACCCGAACGCGATGTTGTCGTACACCGTCATGTGCGGGTACAGCGCGTAACTCTGAAACACCATCGCGATGTCACGGTCCTTCGGGTGCACGTCGTTGACCACACGATCGCCAATGCGGATCGTGCCGCTGGTGACGGTCTCGAGACCAGCGATCATGCGAAGCACGGTCGACTTGCCGCAGCCCGACGGCCCGACGAAGACCATGAACTCGCCGTCCTTGATGTCGAAGCTCAGGTCGCGGATCACCGCGACCTCCGGTGTGTAGGACTTGCCGACGTGGTCGAGCGTGATCGAGGCCATGGAGAGTTCGCCCTAGTTGCCTGCCGGTACCAGGACGCGCACCGAGGTCGGCGCCATCTGGAGCTTGATTCGGCCACTGTCGATGGCGAAGCGCTCGCCGCTCAACGCGTCGCGCGCGTCGCCGGCGGGCCATGACGCCGGAACGGCCACGTCGGCGCTCGCCGGCCGGTCGTCGCGGTGCGCGAGCACGATCGCCTGGTCGCCGCTGGCCGCGTCGCGGCGCGCAAACGCGAGCACTGCGTCGGGCGGCTGCGTGAGCATGGTGTAGTCGCCGCGGCGCAGCGCCGGGCGTTCCTTGCGCAGCTGGATCAGCGCCTTGTAGTACGCGCGCATCGATTCGTCGCGCGCGACGCCCTTTCCGGGCTGGATGTCGCGCTCGCCCCAGGGCATGTCGTTGCGGTTCAGCGGCCACTCGTGGCCGCCGCGCGCGACCTCCTCGCCGTAATAGATCACCGGAAGGCCGAGCGAGGTCATCTGCAGCGCGGCGCAGACGCGAAAGCGCGCCCGGTTGCCGTCGAGGTTGCCGAGCGCCATCGGTTCGTCGTGACTCGACAGGTAATGGGCGACCACGTAGCCGGGCCGCACCTGATGACGGTTGCGCAGGTACGCGGCATAGGCCACGCTGCGGCCGCGACCGCTGACCCAGCCCTCGCAGCTGCCCTTGAAGCTGAAGTCGAAGCCGGCGTCGACCTCGTCGCGTTCGAAGAACGGATCGAGCACCTGAGCGCTGCCGCCCCAGAATTCGGCCAGCAGAAAGAACCGCGGCCCCAGTTCGGCGCGTGTGCGGCGGCGGTGCTCGGCCCAGAACTCGCTCGCCAGGTGCTTGTAGGTGTCGAGCCGGAAGCCGTCGACGCCGCTCGACTTGGCCAGCGCGAGGTTGGCGCCGAGCACGTAGTCGCGCACTTCGGGCAGCTCGGTCTTCAGGTCGGGCAGCCCGCCGACCGCGCAGGTGACCGGCGCGACCTCGCAGTTGCCCTCGCCGATGCGCACCCAGCTCTCGCCGCCGGCGGTGCGGCGCGACGCAACGTTCGACGTGTAGCCGGTGTGGTTGTAGACGACGTCGAGCAGCACCTTGATGCCGCGCCGGTGCGCCTCGGCGACCAGGGATTTGAGGTCGTCGAGCTTGCCGAAGTGCGGATCGATGCCCTCGAAGTCCTCGATCCAGTAGCCGTGGAAGCCTTCGTGCTGGAACTCGGGCAGCCCCATCTTGGCCGGCGCCTGCGCGTACATGCCGCGCGGCTGCTGGCGCTGCACGGGGTTGATCCACAGCGCCGTGATGCCCAGATCCTTCAGCTCGTCGAGCTGCTGCGTCAGGCCCTTGAAGTCGCCGCCGTGCCAGCCGCCGGGGTTGCGGCGCTCGACGCGGATGTTGTTGCTCGGATCGCCGTCGGCGAAACGGTCGATCAGCACGAAGTACAACACCTCGTCGCCCCAGGGATTGAACGGGGGCGGCTGCGCGCCGGCACCGAGGGCGAGCGCGCAGGCGCCGAGCATCAGCAGTGCGCGACGTCGAGCCGCGGCGAGCAAGCGCCGCAGCGGGTACCGCCAGTCACCGGGCCTGCCGACCGACGCCTCCGGCCTTCTCTGCCAGAGCGACCGCATCGGTCCCGACGACGGGCGTCGCACAGCCGCCCATGCACCACAGCGACCAACGCCGAGCGTCCACCGGCGATCCGCGCCCGCTTCGAGCACAAGGGAGGATCTGTGAGCCATCTTCAAGCCGCACCTGCCAAGGTGATCGCCGCTCCCGTCCCCGCACCGCTCGGCGCCGATTGGGCTTCGAACATAGGCTCGGGCCGACATGCACCCATTGACATTGCTCACGCCGGCATCACGCATCCCAACGGGCGTGTCGCGCTGTCCACAGCCGGGTGAAAACCCGCGGCGCTGCTGCTGTGCGCGGTCGGTATGCTGAGATGGAGGGTGTGTTTCGTCGAACTGCTGTTGATGTCCACGCTCGGCCGAATTCCTGTCTCGAATATCGGCGCGACCGTCGGCGCGCGTTGCGTTGCAGCACGGCAGGCGGTACGCCGTCAGTGTGATTCTTGAAGGTCTACCAGCGCGTCCTGGTTACCGGCGCCTCGCGTGGGCTCGGTGCCGCGCTGGTGCGCGCGCTGCGGGAGCGCGGCTACAGCGTGATGTCGGTCGCGCGCAGCGAAGGGGAATTGCGACGCGAAATCGACCTGCTTCCGGCGTCGCAGCGCGAGCGCGCCGACTTCAGGGTCTGCGATCTGGCCGATCCGCGTGCCGCTGCCGCGCTGGTCGATTCGGTGCAGGCACACTTCGGCGACTTCGACGTGCTGATCAACAACGCCGGCGCGGGCAGTTTCAAGCCACTGGTGCAGTGGTCGGCAGACGAACTGGCCGCCGGCCTGCACCTGAACCTGCTGGCGCCGATGCTTCTCGCTCGCGCGGTGCTGCCCGGGATGATGGCGCGCCGGCACGGCATGATTGTCAATATCGCGTCCGACCTCGCTCGCCGTCCGTTGGCGAACATGGCGCCGTACGTGGCGGCCAAACACGGGCTGCTCGGCTTCTCGAGCTCGCTGCTGCGCGAAGTCAAGGCTCACGGCATCAAGGTCAGCGCCGTGCTGCCGGGCATCATCGATTCGGCCTTCGACGGTGCCGTACCCGGGAGCAAAGACGAGGCCTGGGCGTTGAAATGCGATGCGCTCGCCGGCCGCATCGTCGACCTGATCGAGTTGCCCGGCAGCATGGTGATCGACGAACTGGCGATTCACCCGCTGCACCAGGACTTCTGAGCCAGGCCCGCAGCACCGGGCGCGCAGCCGCGCAGTGGGGTCGCGCGACTCGGCCGGCTTGGGCCCGAACCGATCGCGCGCCGCATTGCGCCGGATCAAGCGGGGCCTCGTCGTTCCGGTGCCACCCTCACCATGACCGCGACCGCGGGCCGATCATTCGGCGCCGATCGATGCCACGGAGGCCGGCGTGAATCACACGGTCCAAAGCCCACCGGCGCAGCCAGCGGCTGGGCCGGGGGCCGACCTGCGCGCGCTGCTGGCGATCGTCGAGGCCACATTGCGCGAGCTGCATGCCGACGCGCCGGGCCTGCCGCCGGTGACGCTTGCCAGCCTGCTCGACCGCGATCTCGGACTCGACAGCCTGGCGCGAATGGAACTGCTGCTGCGCATCGAACGCGGCCTGCAGGTGCAGCTGCCGGAAGACACGCTTCAAACCGCCGAGACGGTGGCCGACCTGCGGCGTGCAGTGCAGCGTGCACGGGTCGCTCTGGCGCCGGCCGCGCCGCTGCTGACGCCTGCGCCGTTCGCCCCGCCGAAGGGGGTCGAGGCGGGCGACGAGCTTCCGGCCACGGCGACGACACTGCTGCAGGCGCTCGACTGGCATGTGCAGGCCCACGGCGATCGGACCCAGGTCACCGTGCTCGCCGACGACAACGAGACGCCGATCAGCTACCGGCAGCTCGCGCGCTCGGCCGACGCGGTGGCCGCCGCATTGCAGCGCGCCGGCGTGCTGCCGCGCCAGACCGTGGCGATCATGCTGCCGACCTCGCCGGAGTACTTCGCGGTCTACCTCGGCATCCTGCGCGCGGGCGCGATACCGGTGCCGATCTATCCGCCGGCGCGCGCCTCGCAGCTCGAGGACCATGTGCTGCGGCACGCCGGCATTCTCGACAACGCACAGGCCGCGCTGATGGTCACCGTGCCCGAGGCGATGGGGGTCGCACGGCTGCTGCAGGCGCGGCTGCCGACGCTGCGCCATGTGATGACCGCGGCGCAGCTGACGGCCGGCGATGTCAGCGCACCAGCAGCGGTCACGGTCCTGGCCGACGACATCGCGTTCATCCAGTACACCTCGGGCAGCACCGGCAATCCGAAGGGCGTGGCGCTGACGCACGCGAATCTGCTCGCCAACATCCGCGCGATGGCGCAGACGGTGCAGGCCCGCCCGCAAGACGTGTTCGTCAGCTGGTTGCCGCTGTACCACGATATGGGGCTGATCGGCGCCTGGCTCGGCGCCCTGGTGGTCGGCTTTCCGCTGGTGGTGATGTCACCGCTGGCATTCCTCGCGCGGCCGCAGCGCTGGCTGCAGGCGATCAGCCGCTGGCGCGGCACACTGTCGGCGGCGCCGAACTTCGCCTACGAGCTGTGCCTGAAGCGGGTCACCGACGAGGATCTGGCCGGCGTCGACCTGAAGTCCTGGCGGCTCGCCTTCAACGGCGCCGAAGCGATCAGTCCCGACACCGTCGAGCGCTTCGCGGAACGCTTCGCGCCCTACGGCCTGCGCCGCGCCGCGGTGGCACCGGTCTATGGACTTGCCGAGGCTTGCGTCGGGCTCTTGTTCCCGCCGCTGGAACGCGGCCCGCTGATCGACCGCATCCAGCGCGAGCCGTTCTCGCGCGATCGCAAGGCGGTGCCGGCCGCAGCCGACGATGCCGGCGCGTTGCGGTTTGTCGCCTGCGGCGCGCCGATGCCGGATCATGCGGTGCGCATCGTCGATGAAGCGGGCCGCGACGCCGGCGAGCGCGTCGAGGGCCGTCTCGAGTTCAGAGGTCCGTCGGCCACGCGCGGCTACTACCGCAACCCGGTGCAGACCGAGCGGCTGATCCACGATGGCTGGGTCGACACCGGCGACCGCGCGTACCGCGCTGGCGACGACATCTATATCACCGGCCGCGTCAAGGACATCATCATCCGCGGCGGGCGCAACCTGTACCCGCAGGAGATCGAGGAGGCGGTCGGCGCGGTCGACGGCGTGCGCAAGGGCTGCGTCGCCGTGTTCGGCAGGCCCGACCCGGTCGCCGGCACCGAGCAACTCGTCGTGCTCGCCGAAACCCGGCCGCGCAGCGGCATCACGCACGAGCAACTGCACGAGGCGGTATCGCGTGCGGTGCTCGGCGCGATCGGCGAACCGCCAGATCGCATCGTGTTGGCGCCGCCGCATACGGTGCTCAAGACTTCGAGCGGCAAGGTGCGGCGCGCGGCTTGCCGCGAGCTGTTCGAATCGGGCGCGGTGGGCGCTGCGCCGGCCAGTTCGCGCCGCCAGGTCCTGCGGCTCGCGTTCGGCGCCGCGCCGGTGCGGCTGCGCCACCTCGGCGAGTGGCTGACGAATCTGCTGTTCGGTCTGCGCGCCGCAACGCTGTTCTGGATCGTCGCGCCGCTCGCCTGGGGGCTGACCGCGCTGACCTCCAGCCCCGAGCAGGCCTGGCGCATCGGGCACCGCGCCGCGCGTTTGCTGCTGCGCGCGATCGGCGTGCCGCTCGAGGTGCAGGGTCTCCAGCACCTGCCGGCGGGGCCTTGCGTGCTGGTCAGCAACCACGGCAGCTATGCCGACGGCGCGCTGCTGGTCGCCGCGCTGCCACGGCCGTATGGGTTCGTTGCCAAACGCGAGCTACTCGCGCAGCCGATCGCGCGCGTCTATCTGCAGCGGCTGGGCGCCGAATTCGTCGAACGCGCCGACGCGCCACACAGCGTGGCCGACGCCACGCGGTTGTCCGAGGCGGTCGCGCGCGGCCGCTCGCTCCTGGTGTTTCCCGAAGGGACGTTCATCGATCGCCCCGGGCTGCTGCCGTTTCACCTCGGTGGTTTTCTCGCCGCGGTGCGTGCCGGCGTGCCGGTGGTGCCGGTGGGCCTGAGCGGCAACCGCGAGCTACTGCCCGACGAGCGTTGGTGGCCTCGCCGCGCACGCATTCGCGTCCGCATCGGCGAGCCGCTCGTGGCCGCGCACGATGCCGCCGATCCGTTCGCCGCGGCCGTGCGGCTGCGTGACGCGGCGCGCGCCGCGATCGCACGGCAGATCGAGCCGGAGTGAGTCCACCGATGCGGTCCGTCCGCCGCCAATAGTCCGCACCTGTTGCCGCGTGGGCGCCCCACGGCAGTGCGGCATGATTCTCGCTTGTGATGCAATGACGTCGAGACAGACGTCGAGGCCGCGATGCCACTCACCGACTTCAACTACGACCATCCCGACCGCGACGTGGCGGCGATCAAGCGCGCCGTCGCCAACAAGCTGATCTACGCGATCGGCAAGGACCCGGTCACCGCGCGCCCCGAAGACTGGCTGCACGCTGCCGCGCTGGCGGTGCGCGACCAGCTGGTCGAGCGCTGGATGGGCACCACGCGTGCCCAGTACGCGCAGGACGTGAAGCGCGTGTACTACCTGTCGGCCGAGTTCCTGATGGGGCGCGCTTTCACCAACGCGCTGCTGTCGCTCGAGATCGCGCCGGCGGTGCGGCAGGCGCTGGCCGATTTCGAGGTCGACTTCGACGCCATGGTCGAGCTCGAGCCCGACGCCGCGCTCGGCAACGGCGGCCTCGGGAGGCTGGCGGCCTGCTTCCTCGACTCGATGGCCACGCTCGGCATTCCGGGCATGGGCTACGGCATCCGCTACGAGTACGGCATGTTTCGCCAGACCCTGGTCGACGGGCGCCAGGTCGAGGTGCCCGACTACTGGCTCACGCACGGCAACCCGTGGGAGTTCCCGCGCCCCGAGGTGACCTACCGCGTCTGCTTCGGCGGCCATGTGGAGCACCTGCATGGTGCCCAGCCGGGCGACCGCCGGCGGTGGCTGCCGGCCGAAGACGTGCTCGCGATGGCCTACGACACCATCGTGCCAGGTTACGGCACGCAGGCCACGAACACGCTTCGTCTCTGGTCGGCCAAGGCCACCGAGGAGATGAACCTCAAGGCCTTCAACCAGGGCAACTACTTCGCCGCGGTGGAAGGCAAGCTGCATTCGGAGAACGTCTCGCGCGTGCTCTACCCCGACGATTCCACCGCCTCGGGGCGCGAACTGCGCTTGCGCCAGGAATACTTCTTCTGCTCGGCCAGCCTGCAGGACCTGCTGCACCGCTACCTGCGCACCCACCAGGGCTTCGACGCGCTGGCCGACAAGATCAGCATCCACCTCAACGACACGCATCCGGTGCTGGCGGTGCCCGAGTTGATGCGACTGCTGGTCGACGAGCATGGCGTGGCCTGGGCCACCGCCTGGGCGCTGACGCAGCGGGTGTTCTCCTACACCAACCACACGCTGATGCACGAGGCGCTCGAGACCTGGCCGGTCGACATGCTTGGCCGCGTGCTGCCGCGCCATCTGCAGATCATCTTCGACATCAACGCCGGCTTCCTGAAGCAGCTCACCGAGCGCAACGGCCACGACGTGGCGGCCATGCGGCGGCTGTCGCTGATCGACGAGCAGGGCGAGCGCCGCGTGCGCATGGCCTACCTGGCGGTGGTGGCCAGCCATTCGATCAACGGTGTCTCCGAGCTGCATTCGCAGCTGATGCGGGGCAGCATCTTCTCCGACTTCGCCAAGCTCTGGCCCGAGCGCTTCAACAACAAGACCAACGGCGTGACGCCGCGGCGCTGGCTCGCGCAGGCCAACCCCGCGCTGGCCACGCTGCTCGACCAGCGCATCGGCAGCGGCTGGCGGCGCGACCTGTCGCAGCTCGAAGCGCTGCGCCACATGGCCGACCAGCCGGCGTTCGTGACGGCCTTCGCCGCCGCCAAGCGGCGCAACAAGGAACGTCTGGCGCGCTGGGTGTCGACCCACCTGCCGCAGCTGAACCTGACGCTGGATCCGGACGCGCTGTTCGACATCCAGGTCAAGCGCATGCACGAATACAAGCGCCAGCTGCTCAACGTGCTGCACGTGATCACCCGCTACCAGCGCATCCTCGCCGAGCCGCGCCTCGACTGGCTGCCGCGCGTGGTGGTCTTCTCCGGCAAGGCGGCCAGCGCCTACCAGATGGCCAAGCGCATCATCCACCTGATCAACGACGTGGCGCGCACCATCAACGCCGACGCGCGCATCGGCAACCGCCTGAAGGTGGTGTTCGTGCCCAACTACTCGGTCAGCCTGGCCGAGATCATCATTCCGGCGGCCGACCTGTCCGAACAGATATCGACCGCGGGCACCGAAGCCTCGGGCACCGGCAACATGAAGTTCGCGCTCAACGGCGCACTGACGATCGGCACGCTCGACGGCGCGAACGTCGAGATCCGCCAGCAGGTGGGCGAGGACAACATCTTCATCTTCGGCCACACCACGCCGCAGGTGGCCGAGATCCGCATGCGCGGTTACCAGCCCCGCAGCTACTACGAGGGCGATCCGCATCTGGCCGCCGCGGTCGACGCCATCGGCGACGGCAGCTTCAGCCCCGAGGAGCCCGAGCGCTACCAGTCGATCTACGACGCGCTGGTGAACTGGGGCGACCATTACCTGCTGCTGGCCGACTATGCGAGCTATGTGGCGACGCAGGATCGGGTGGACCGGCTCTACCGCGACCACGACGCGTGGACGCGCATGGCCATCCACAACGTGGCCGGCATGGGGCCCTTCTCGTCGGATCGCACGATCGCGCAGTACGCGCACGAGATCTGGCACACGCCGCCGGTGAAGCTGCCGCCCGCAGCGCGCCCGTTCTCGCGCCTGTAGCCGCTCGCGCTGCGGCGCGCGACCGCTCGGCGACAAATAACGTTACGCAGCGATACCGCGCCGAAAGGACGCGGCAGGGTCTGCTGGGCACCATGAGGTCCATGTTCAACCACCGGGCCTCAACCGGCCCACGAGGATCTCAAATGAAACCCTGGCTCAAGCGAACCCTCGTCGGCGTGTTCGGCGCCTCCGTGCTCTTCGGCGGCCTGGCCGCCTGCTCGCACCGCCACCCCGGCCATGGGCATGGCTGGCAAGCGATGAGCGAGGAAGACGCCGCCCAGTTCAAGTCGCGCATGGTCGATCGCATCGGCGGCAAGCTCGAGCTCGACGAGGCGCAGAAGGCCAAGCTCGGCGTGCTGGCCGACAAGCTGCGCGAGCAGCGCAACGCGCTGGTGGCCGGCGGCGACCCGCGTGCCGAGTTCGCCGCGGTGATCGCCGGCCCCACGTTCGACCGCACGAAGGCCAAGACCCTGGTCGACGCCAAGACCGGTGCGATCAACACCAAGAGTCCCGAGGTGATCGCCGCGATGGCCGACTTCTACGACAGCCTCAAGCCCGAGCAGCAGGCCAAGGTGCGCGAGTTCATGTCACGTCGGGGTGGCCGCCATGGCTGGCGCAGCTGAAAGCCGCGAGCAGCATGTGACCCCCAAGTTCGCTTCGCTCGCTGCCCCCCGAGGGGGCGCGTCAGTGGCTTCGGGCGGCCGGGCGCCACTGACCTGGTCGCCGGCGGCGGCCCGTGCTGCCGGCGCATGGAAGGCACAAGCATTGGCCTGGCGCCCACCGCGGATCGCGCTGGCGCTCGTGGTCGTCGCGCTGGCTGCGCACGTGGCGATCTGGGGTCCGAACGCACCGTTCGGCCGCCTCGTCTGGGCTGGGCTGGCGGTCGAAGCGGTCGGCCTCGGCTGGATGCTCTGGGCGGCGTGGCGCTTTCGGACCGTCGGCACGCCGATCAGGCCCACCGAGCATCCGAGACGCTTCGTCGACGACGGGCCGTTCCGCTTCGGCCGCAACCCGATGTACCTCGGTATGGCCGTGTCGATGCTGGGCCTGGCGCTGAAGCTCGGCGCGCCGACGCTGGTTCTCGCCGCGGCCGCCTTTGTGTTCATCCTGCAGCGCGTGCACATCCCGCACGAGGAGACGCAGCTGCGCTCGGCCTTCGGCGGTTGGTACAGTGACTGCGCGGCGTCGGTGCGCCGCTGGCTCTGAACCCTGCATGCCACGCCTGCTGCTGATCGACGACGACGAGCAACTCGGGCCGCCGCTGGCGGCCTATTTCAAGCGCTTCGACTTCGAGCTGCAGCACGCCACGCGGCCGAGCGAAGGCCTGAAGCGGCTGCGCGCCGGCGGCTTCGACGTTGCCATACTCGACGTGATGCTGCCCGAGATGGACGGCTTCGCGCTGTGCCGCACGATCCGCGGCGAGAGCGCGATCCCGATCATCATGCTCACCGCCCGTGGCGACGTGATGGACCGCGTGGTCGGCCTCGAGCTCGGCGCCGACGACTACCTGCCCAAGCCATTCGAGCCGCGCGAGCTGCTGGCCCGCATCCAGACCATCCTGCGCCGCGTGGTGCCGGCCGCGGCGAACGGCGTGCGGCTGCTGCGCTTCGAAGGCCTCGCCATCGACCTCGACCGCCGCACGGTGCATCGCGGCGACGCGGCGGTGGAGCTCACCAGCACCGAGTTCGAGCTGCTCGCGCTGCTGGCCGGCGCGCCGCACAAGGTGTTCAGCCGCGACGACATCCTCGAAAGATTGCGCGGCCATTCGGCCGAGGACATCCACTCCCGTGCGGTCGACATCCTGGTGAGCCGCCTGCGCCGCAAGCTCGAGCCGCTGGACTGCATCCATACGCTGCGCAATGTCGGCTACACCTTTGCCGGGGTGCGCGTGTGACGGCTGCCCGCACCGAGCGCCACACACGCTGGCAGGCCGCGCATGCGCGCTGGCACGCCACGCGCCGACGCTGGCGGCACTCGCTGAAGTGGCGCCTGGTCACCGTGTTCCTGCTGCTGGCGCTGGCGATGACCGGCGTGTTCCTGCTCGGCATGCAGCGTGTGGTGGCCACCGGCTGGCAGGGCTACGTGAAACCCATCGTCGCCGACTACGTGGATCGTCTGGCGGCCGAGATCGGCAGCCCGCCCGCTGCGGATCGTGCACAGGCCATCGCGGCGCGCCTGCCGATCTCGGTGCGCATCGAGGGGCCGCAGGTGCACTACGACTCGCACCCCGAAACCCGCAATCATCGCCGCTGGGGCGGCGACGGTGACGAAGGCCGCGGTGCCGAAGGCTGGGGTCTGGTGCGCAGCACCGCCGACGGCCACCGCATCCGCTTCGGCCTGACCAGCCCGCTGCAGGGCGACCGGCCGCGGTTCTTCGGCTGGCTCACGCTGGGTGTGCTGCTGCTGCTCACGGTACTCGCCTTCGCCACCGTGCGTCGGCTGCTGCGGCCGCTCGAGACGATCAATGCCGGTGTCGCGCGCTTCGGCGCCGGCGACTTCGCCAAGCCGATCGTCACGCCGCGGCGCGACGAACTGGGCGACCTGGCCGACCGCATCAACACCATGGCGCGCAGCCTGCAGGGCATGCTGGATGCCAAGCGCGCGCTGCTGCTGGCGATCAGCCACGAGCTGCGCAGCCCGCTCACCCGCGCCCGCGTGAATGCCGAGCTGGTCGGCGAGGGCGAGCACCGCGATGCATTGCTGCGCGACCTGGGCGTGATGCGCGACCTGATCACCGACCTGCTCGAAAGCGAACGGCTCACCGCGGGCCATTCGGCATTGCAGACCGAGGCCGTGCATCTGCCGACGCTGGTGCGCGAACTGGTGGCCGCGCAGTTCGCTGCCGAGCCGCTGGTGCTGAAGCTCGACGACAGCCTGCCCGCCATGCCGCTCGATCCCACGCGAATGAAGCTGCTGCTGCGCAATCTGATCGACAACGCGCTGCGCCATGGCGCCGGCGCGACACGGCCCGCCGAAGTGACGCTCGCCCGTGAGTCCGACGGCCATCTACGCCTGGCGGTGCGCGACTTCGGCCCCGGTGTGAGCGACGAACAGCTCGTGCAGCTGGCGCAACCGTTCTACCGCGCCGATGCCGCGCGCCAGCGCACCACCGGCGGCGTCGGGCTGGGCTTGTACTTGTGCCGGCTGGTCGTGCAGGCGCATGGCGGCACGCTGGATTTCGCGCGCGCCGAGCCGGGGCTGGAAGTGGTCGCGCGCTGGAAGCCGGCCGATCACTGTTCGGCGGTGTAGAGGTGCACCACCTCGTCGCAGGTGGCGTCGCCCGATGCACGCTGCAGCGTCAACACGTAGCGTACCGGCGTGATCAGGTAGCCACCGGCATGCTGCACGCCGCCGAAGTCGCGCACGCTGATCCGCCCCGTGGTCGAGACCTCGACCCTGGCGTCCGAAGATCCGCCGGCCGTCAGGCCGCAGGGCGTGGCGATGTCGAGCACCGACGGCACCGTGCCGAGCCCGTTGAAGAAGTTCTGCCCCGTCACCGACAACGACACCGGGCGCACCGGGGGCGATGAACCCGAGGCGAACTGACCGATCAGGCTGGCCGTCGAATACGGCGCCGCCAGCTGCCGCTCCAGCATGCCGGTCTGCACGGCCGAGCCCGGGCCTTCCATCAGCAGCGCCTTGCCGCTGCCGGTGAGGTAGAAGATCGTCGACGGCAAGGCGCTCGAGCTCATCGTGCCGCGGCCATTGGCGGCGACGCTGTAGCTTGCGGCAACTGACTGGCCGGCCGAGATCACGTAGTGGTTGTTCCGGTCGAGCGTGCCGCTGATCGAGCCCGCACCGTCGCTCGTCAGCAGGCCGGTGGTGGCCACGGCTGCGCTGGTGCTGCCGCCCGTGAGTTCGAACACATGGTGGCCCCGCAGTGCCGCGTTGCTGAACGGCGCGCCGCTCTGGCGCAGCGCGTAGCCGATGCGAATCGGCTTGCCGGCCGCCAGGTCGTCGGTCGACACGACGATCAGCGTATCGGCCGACACCACGTACAGCGCGAAATTGACGCTGCCCTGGCCGGCGATCGCCAGCTGCATCGTGCCGCGGCCATTGACGCCGACGCTGTAGCTGCCGGTGAAGGCGGTGTTCTGCGTCAGCGTGGTGCCGTCGTTGCCGTCGATGAGGCCCGCGCTGATGCCGCCCGCGCCGTCGGCGCTGAAGCGGCCGATGTTCGCGATGCGGTTGCCGGCGACGTCGGCACCGTTCCACTGGAACACGTAATCGCCGTTGATCGCCGAGTTGACGAATGCGCTCGGGTCGGTACGGTGCAGCGCTGCGTTGCCGCGTGCGGCCATGTCGTAGAACGGCTGCATGAAACCGCGATCCCCGCTCGCGGTATGGCTCGAGCGCCAGTCGACCACGCCGCCAGCGGCGAGCGCGAAAGACAGCAGCCCGCGGTGGTCGCTGCCGATGGTGTAGGTGCCCGAGAAGGCCAGGTTCACGCGGTTGCCGCCTGCGGCGGCGAAGGCGATGCTGTCCTGCACGCCCGAGGCGATCAGGCCGTCACCATCGGCGGTGAACAGGCCGGCCTGCACACCCGGCAGGCCGTTCAGCACGCCGCGATGCAGATAGGCATAGGTGCCGCTCAGCGTGCGGTTGTTCGTCGGCTGCAGCGTGATGCTGGCCGTGGCCGACTGGCCGGGATCGACCACCGAGGTCGCACGCACCGACACCGTGGCCGGATTCGGCACGGCCGGCGGTGCGTTGTAGAGCCCGCTGCTGCTCACGCTGCCGCAACCGGCCCCGGTGCAGCCGGCGCCGCTGAGGCTCCAGATCACCGTGTCATTGGTGTGACCGGTCAGCATGCGCAGGAACTGCCGCGTGTGGCCGACCGTCACGCGCGCCGCCGGCGGCCACACCGTGATCGCGACATCCGAGCCGATGGTCAGTGCAGCGCTCGCCGATTTCGTGGTGTCGGCCTGCGCCGTCGCGGTGACGCTGACGCTCGGCGGCATCGGCACCACCGCGGGTGCGCTGTAGAGCCCTGATGCATCGATCGTGCCGCAGGCGATGCCGGTACAGCCCGGGCCACCGACGGTCCACGTGACGGATGTATTTGCGCTGTTGGCGACCGTGGCGGTGAATTGCTGCGTCTGCGCCAGTTTCACCGTGCCGGCCGTCGGCGACACCGTGACCGAGACCGGCGGTGGCGGTGCCTCGCCTCCGCCGCCACCGCCGCCACATGCGGCAAGCAGCGCAGCGATGCCAAGCGCTGCCCAGCCATGGCCCACCCGCACCGATCTCCTCCGCTGCAGTACCCGTCGACTCATGATTGCCTTCCGTGATCCATCAGCGAGATTCTTCTGTCGCACCCGGGTGCGGCATTGAGTGCGCTCACGCCGACATGACGCGGACGGACATTCCTATCACCTGGATCAAACAACCGGCGTCCCGGTCGGCGACCGGCCCGGCGCAGCGGCCGGCGACAATGCGCGCATGGACGAACCCCACACCTTCGACGGCAAACATGTGCTCGTGGTCGGCGGCAGCAGCGGCATCGGTGCCGGCATCGGCGCCGCGTTCGCCGCGCGCGGTGCCACTGTCACCGTGACCGGCGCCACGGCCGACGACGTCGCTCGCGCGCAGGCCGATCCGGCACTGGCGGGCGTGCGCGTGCTCGCGCTCGACGTGCGCGACGATGCCGCGGTGGCTGTGTGCATCGCTGCGATCCCGCGCATCGACGTGCTCGTCAACTGCGCCGGCATCATCCGCCGCCAGGAGGAACACGACCCGGCCGTGTTCGCGCAGGTGCTCGACATCAATCTGAACGGCACCATGCGCTCCTGCGCCGCGGCGCGGCCCAAGCTGGCCGCCACGCAGGGCTGCATCGTCAACACCGCCTCGATGCTCAGCTTCTTCGGCGGCGGCCTCGTGCCCGGCTACTCGGCCAGCAAGGGCGGCGTGGCGCAGCTCACCAAGTCGCTCGCGATCGCCTACGCGCCCGACCACATCCGCGTGAACGCCATCGCGCCGGGCTGGATCCGCACGCCGCTGACGCGGGCATTGCAGGACGACGAGGCCCGCAGCGCGAGCATCGTCGGCCGCACACCGCTCGGCCGCTGGGGCACGCCCGACGACGTGGCCGGCGCCGCGCTGTTGCTGGCATCGCCCTGGGCCGGCTTCATCACCGGCGCGGTGCTGCCGGTCGATGGCGGCTACCTGATCTCCTGAACCGCATTACCACCCAGGCCATCACCATGATCGTGCAACTGCCCGGCATCCAGCCCGAGATCGCCGTGCGCGCGATTCCCGACGACGAGCGGGTCTGGGTCCCGCAGGCGCCGAGCGTGTGGTTCCGCCCGCTGCTGCTCAACACGGTCACGGGCAGCTGGTGCAACCTGCTGCGCGTGCGCAAGAGCGGCGTGCTGTCGCGTCACATCCACCCGAGCTGGGTCACCGGCTACGTGATCAAGGGCTCGTGGCGCTATCTCGAACACGACTGGGTCGCGCATGAGGGCGCCTTCGTCTACGAGCCGCCGGGCGAGATCCACACACTGGTGGTCGACGAGGCGGCCGGCGGCGCGCCGGAGATGATCACCTTCTTCAACATCGCCGGCGCGATGGTCTACGTCGACGAGCAGGGCAATCACACCGGCTACGAAGACGTGTTCACCAAGATCGAGATGTGCCGCAGGCACTACGCGGCCTGCGGGCTCGGTGCGGGCTATGTGGACGCATTCATCCGTTGATGCGGCGCTGATCGAACCGGCGCGGGCACTGATTTCTGACGCCCAGGCTCCTAGGCGCCGAACACGTCTTCGTAGGCGCAGTACACGCTGATCATCGCCAGCGGCGCCAGCACCAGCCAGCCCAGGCCGAACGGGATCGAGGCGACGACCGACGCCACGATGTAGATCACGCCGTAGACCACGAAGGGCACGATGTTCTTCAGGCTGGCGCTGAAGCTCGCACGCAGCGCGTCCAGCGGCGCCGTGCCGCGAAACACCACCAGGGCCGGCGCGAACCACAGCGCCATGGTGATCAGCGCGCCCAGTGCCAGCATCAGCGCCAGCGCCAGCACGCCGGCACCCATCGCGGCCAGCACGGCGCTCGCGCTCTGGTGGGCGCCGCCTGTGGCCACACCGAACACGGCGCCGAGGCCGAACACCATGGCCACCAGCGCGATCACCACCACGGCAGCCAGCAGCAGCGCGCCCTGCACGATCAGCGGCCCGAGCTTGTCGCTGCGGAAGGCGGTGAACAGATCGGCCAGTTCGAGCGCGCCGCCGCCTTTCACCTTGCGCACCGCCAGCATCCAGCCGGCTACGAACGGCGGCACCAGCAACGTGGAGACCAGCGCGCCCAGCAGCGGCACGACGCCGACCACCAGCAGAATCAGGAACAGCAGGATGCCCAGCACCACCCACATGCCTGCCGCACGCACGAAGAGTGCCCAGGCCTCGGTCCACCAAGCCAGGCCGCGCTCAGCGGCAACCGAGCGGCCCGAGGCCGCCGGTGTGCTTGCATCGTTCATGGAGACCCTCCGGCGAATGGGTGGTTCGATCGAGGCGGCGATTGTGCGCCCGGTGCGCTCGTGCTCTGCAGCGCCGGCGGCGAGTGCGCCGACCCCGCGCTGCGAACCCGGCATGGTTGAATCCGGTGCTGGCTGCTTGTTCATCGACGCCCACATGACCCTCACCTACACCCCGCGCCAGGCCGCCACCGCCCGCCACGGCATGGTGGCCTGCCCGCATGCGCTGGCCTCGCGCGCCGGCGTCGACGTGCTTGAGGCCGGAGGCTCCGCGGTCGACGCCGCCATTGCCGCCAGCAGCACGCTGGCCGTGATCTACCCGCACATGACGGGCCTGGGCGGCGACGCGTTCTGGCTGATCCATGACGCCGAAACCGGTGCCGTGCGCTACCTCGACGGCGGCGGTCGGGCCGCCGCGAGCGCGAGCGCGTCGTGGTTCCACGAGCACGGGCTCACGAGCGAGATCCCGTTTCGCGGCATCCTGCCCGCCACGCTGACGACACCGGGCGCGGTGGCCAGCTGGGTCGAGGCGCACCAGGCCTACGGCCGCCTGCCGCTGCAGCGTGATCTCGCAGCGGCGATTCACTATGCGCGCGATGGCTTTCCCGTCACCGAACGATTGGCGCAGTGGATCCGCGGTGCCGAAGCCGATCTGGCGCCACACGCCGAGAGCGCGGCGATCTTCCTGCCCGGTGGCCACGCGCCGCAGGCCGGCAGCACGCTCACCAACCCCGATCTCGCGCGCACGATCGAGGCATTGGCGCAGGGCGGTCTGGCCGGCTTCTACGGTGGCGACGTGGCGCAGGAGATGGCGCGCTTCAGCCGGCAACAAGGAGGCTTCTTCACCGCGGCCGACCTGGCCGGGCAGACCGCGCGCTGGGGCGAGCCGCTGCGGGGCAGTTATCGCGGGGTGACGATCTTCGAAACGCCGGCGCCCACTCAAGGCTTCACCGTGCTCGAGATGCTGAACCTGCTCGAGCCGCTGGAGCTGCATCGCCTGGACCCGCTGGGCCCCGATCACGTGCACCTGATGGTGCAGGCCAAGCAGATCGCCTATCACGACCGCGACCGTCATCTGGCCGACCCGTTGTTTGCCAGCGTGCCGATGCAGCGCCTGATCTCCAGGGCCTATGCCGATGAGCGCCGCGTGCTCATCGATCCCGCACGTGCGTTGCCCTGGGATCGGGTGCCGTCGCACGGATCGCTGAACGGCGACACCATCTTCATCGCCGCGGTGGACGCGCAGGGCAACGCCGCTGCGCTGATCAACAGCCTGTACGGCGTGTTCGGCTCGTGCGTGGTGGCCGGCCGCACCGGTGTGATGCTGCAGAACCGCAGCGCGTACTTCTCGCTGGACCCTGCACACCCCAACTGCGTGGCGCCGGGCAAGACGCCGCTGCACACGCTGATCGCCTCGCTCGCGTTTCGCCACGAGCGGCTGTGGTCCGTGGTGGGCTGCATGGGCGCCGACGGGCAGCCGCAGATCCACGCCCAGACCTATGTGCACATGATCGACCATGGCCTCGACATCCAGCAGGCCGTTCAGGCGCCGCGCTGGCTCTCGGGCCGCTTCGCGCTGGGCGAGGCACGCGACACGTTGCACATCGAGGCGCGTTTTCCGAGCGAGTCGATCGCCGAGCTGGAGCGGCGCGGGCATGGGGTCGACCGCTGGGGCGAGTGGAACGAGCTGGCCGGACATGCACATGGGATCACGATCGATGCGCCAACCGGCATCCGCCAGGGCGGCAGCGACCCGCGCAGCGATGGTGCGGCCATTGGCTGCTGAGGTCGATGCAGATGCTTCGGTGGCGGCAATCGATGCCCGGTGACGATGATCCGGATGCGCCGTGTGCTCTTTGGCGTAACCTGTCTCATGTGCGATCGGAGCATGACGGGTCTGACTTGACCGCGCGCGCTTAATCCGCCAAGGTAGCGCCCCTCATGGCCACCGAAAACGTCGATACCGTCATCGTCGATCCGCCGCCCGAAAGCGACGAGCGCTCGCGTGCATCGGCGACGGTGCTGCCGGCGCGCGAGTGGTACGAGAGTCCGCTGCTGTGGGCCGGCGTGGTGGTCGTGGTGCTGCTGTCGATCCCAATGCTGCTGGAGCTCAGCGGCGGCAGCCGCAACAAGCCGACCGACGCCAAGGCGAATGCACCCACCGATCTGCTGCCGCTGCCGCCCGCTCCGAAGCCCTCGGTGCCGGCCGGGCCTCAGCCCAGCATCGGCGGCACCGCGCCGGGTGCGCCGCCGCGGGCCACCCCACCCTCGGTGGTCACGCCGCGGCCGACGGATCCGGACCCTCGCCAGATCGTCATCAAGTGCATGGAGCCCGGGGGTCGCATCGTCTACACGCAAACCGGTGCCTGCACCGGCAACATGGTGCCGGTGCCGATCGATGCCGACAAGAACGTCGTGGATTCGCCCGCGCCCAAGCGTGCAGCGTCCGGGCCGCGCGCGGCGGCCTCGCGTTAGGCCTGCGTCAGGCCTGCCACACGCCGAAACCCTGCTCGCGCAGGCCGATCGCGAGCTCCACCTCCATCTCGCGTGCGGCCTCGTAGGGCATCGGGTTGTATACGGCATACAGCTGGGGCAGCAGGCGTTCGCCGTAGACGAACACGAAGCGATTGGCCTGGATGCCGGCCTTGTGCCTGTCGAAGCGAAGGTCGGGGTCCAGCCCCGTCATGCCCACGTAGACGAAGGGCTTGCCGAGCACATAGCCGGGGTTCGCGCGCCGGAACGCCGGCTCGTTCCACACCCGGTCGTCGAGCTGAACCACGTAGACATGGTGGTGGTGCGATCGGCGCGAGCGACGTGGAGTGTTCGGCATGCGCGCCGAGGTTAGCAAGCGTTGTGGCCGCACAAACCCGCTGCAGCGCGCCGACTGCCGGGGCGTATGCTGCGTTCCCTGCCGAACGGAGGTGCCCCATGACGCTTTGCCCGATCGCCGTCGTTGCCGGCTGCCAGAAATGCCCCGCGTTCTCCGTCTGTCCGCTCAAGAGCGTGATCGGCGACGCGCCCAAGCCCGGCAGCGAGCCGCCGGCGTCGAAGGCGCAACCGCCAAAGAAGAAGTAGCCGCCTTGCCGCCGGCCGTCTCGTCGCGTCAGAGCTGCGCGGGGACGAGACCGTCGACCACGCGCCTGATGTCGGCGTGCACCCAGCGTGCGCTGGGGTTCAGGGCCACGTACTGCGACACCGCGAGGTAGTGCACGACGTCGCGGAAGTTCAGCGGACGTTCCACCGGCCAGATGGCAAAGCTCTGCGTGGCATGGTGCAACACGGCCTCGGCCACGAGATCGTTGCCTTCGAGGCGCCGGGCCACCACGCGTCGGTACAGGCTGTGACCCTTGAGTTCCGGGTAGCGGGTGCTGAGGTCGCGATGAAACTCGAGCATCTCGCGGGCACATTCGCGTGCGAATCGCCGTTCGCGTCGCGCCTGGAGCCAGGTGAATGCGCCGCGCTCGCCCTGCATGTCCATGCCGTCGGGCAACGGCGCCCAGTTCGTGGTGACCGCCGCGGCGGCCGGATCCGGCTCCGGGGCGGCGCTGGCGGGAGCCGGCGCGGCGGGCTTTGCCGCGGGCGACGGCACGGAGGCCAGCGGCAACGGTGCGGACGCCGGGTGTGCGGGGCGCGCCGTCGGCTGCGCCGACGCGGCGGCAACCACCGGCGATCGAGGTTCGAGCAGGCTCAGCGGCGCTTGCGCCATGATGACGGCGTAGCGCGATGGCAGCTCGAGGAAATGGGCCTGGCAACCCACGCTGCAGAACGCGAACAGCGCGCCGCCGTACACCGTGCGATGCGGCGAGCTGAACTCGACCGACCGTCCACAGACCGGATCGGTCAGGATCGCCCAGGTGGGGCCAGGCAGCATGAGGTGTCTCCTCCGGTGGGGCGGCCCCTTCGAGGCGCGACTCGCCTGGGTGTACGGCAGACATGGCGCCGGCATTCCGCGGAATTCGTTACCGCTGGTGGTCGCGCCCCGCGGTCGGTGGGTGGCGATTTCACCCGGCGCAAGCCGGCGCCGGCGGCGCCGGGCTAGAGTTCGCCTGCGAGCCGAGGAGGGCACCGCGACATGAGCATCCACTTCCGATCACGCGGGGTCCGGGCGGCGTTGATGGCGACTGTGCGAGCGACTGCGCTGGCAGGTGCGGTCACTGGTGCGGTGGGGGCTGGATCGGCCGCCGCACAGGCCGAGCCCTCGCGCGGACAGCTGCTCTACGGCAACCATTGCATCGCCTGCCACGACCAGCGCATGCACTGGCGCGACCAGCGTCGGGCGCGCGACTGGGAGAGCCTGCGCAACTGGGTCAGGCACTGGCAGGGCACGCAGCAGCTGCAATGGACCGACGCCGACATCGACGAGGTGGCGCGCCACCTCAACGACACGATCTATCGTTTTCCGAAACCCCAGTCGCCGCGGGCCTGAGGCCGGTGGCCGCGACTACAGAAGCGACTCCGGCACCAGCGGCCGCAGCAGAAAGGTCTTGAAGCGCAGCCAGGCGGTGGAGTCGGGCTCCTCCTTGAGCACCACCTCTTCGTCGTCTTCCACGCTCAGCCACTCGCAGTAGCCCTCCGGTCCGAGACGCAGCTTGTAGGCGCTTTGCAGCCGGTCGATGTCGATGATGCGCAGCATCTCGCGGGCCAGCTCCGGGCTGTGGACCACGGCGCCGAGTTCGGTGTTGATGGTGGCCGAGCGCGGATCGAGGTTCATCGAGCCGACGAACAGCGTCTTCTTGTCGACCACCGCGAGCTTGGCGTGCAGCCGGCCGAGCGACGAGCCGAAGAGGTGCAAGCGCCGGTTCTTCTTCACCCGCGACCCGCTCACCTCGTAGAGTTCCATGCCGAGCTCGAGCATCGCGTCGCGGTATCGGGTGTAGCCCACGTGCACGACCGGCTCATCGGTCGAGCCGAGCGAGTTGGTCATCGCCGCCACATGCACGCCGCGGTCGCGCAGCTCCTTGAACAGCGCCATGCCCACCGGTCCGGGCACGAGATAGGGCGACGAGATCACCAGGTCCTTCTCGGCCTTGCGCAGCGCCTCGAACACGTTGTAGGTGACGCTGGAATCCTGCAGCTCGCCACCGGCCTCGCCGTCGAACGGCTTGTCGGGATGGTCGGCGAACACATAGGCCTCGGCCCAGATCAGGCCGAGCTTGCCGTCGTCGAGGTCCTCGGCGATCGGGCCGTAGCCCAGGATGTCGGTCGGCGGCAGTGGATTGGGCGGCGGCGTCAGTTCGGGGCCGGTCACGTGCTCGAAGTGGCGGCGCAGCGCGTCCGGCGCCAGCGGGCTGCGCGTGACGGCGTGGATCGGGTACACCGCATCGGCGTTCCAGTAGCGGTCGAACAGGCCCTGCAGCGGCGGCAGCACCCAGCCGACGACGAAGGCGTCGACGTCGATGAAATTGTTGCCCTCGGTGTTGCGCAGGAAGTATTCGTCGGCCACGTTGCGCCCGCCGATCACCGCCATCGCGCCATCGGCGATGAACAGCTTGTTGTGCATGCGGTGGTTCACGCGCTTCCAGTCGCCGATGGAGAGCAGGAAGCGCGTGGCCTGGCTGCCGTTGCGGGCCACGGTGAACGGATTGAAGATGCGCACCTCCACGTTCTTGTGCGCGGCGAACGACAGGAACAGCTCGTCGGCGCCGTGCGTGGTGTAAAAGTCGTCGATCAGCAGCCTCACGCGCACGCCGCGGTCGGCGGCGTCGCGCAGCGCGCGCAGCAGCCAGCGGCCGGTGGCGTCGTTCTCCCAGTGGTAGTACTGCACGTCGAGCGACACCTCGGCGCGGCGCGCGAGCTGCACCCGCGTGTCGAGCGAGTATTTGCCGAGCGGCATCAGCCGGAATCCGGAATGGTCGGGCTGCGGCCGGTAGGCATTGGCGATGCGGCCGAGCGTGGTGTCGTTCGACGCGGCAATCGCCTCGCTGGCGACGGCCTGCCGGTCGATCTGCGGCAGCGTGGTGCAGCCGCTCGCGGCCAGCAGCGCGAACACCAGCGGTCCGATCCACGACAGCCAGCGATCGAACGGGCGGCGGCACGATGGCGTCACGGGCATGGGGGCGGCTCCTCTTCACAACGGCCTACGCGGCCGACACCGGCATCGGATGCGCCGATCCCGCGGCGGGGCGATCATCGCGCAACAGGCCCGGCCTTGCAGCCCGGTGGATGTCCGCGTAAGGCTTCACCGTCCCGGCGCGACTGATCGCATTGCCGCGCCGGTCGAGGTCCGCGCCTCGTATGCTGCGCGGGCCAGACCAACCCGAACGAGATGTCGCCTTCTTCCATCGACCGCTTGCGCTCGCCGTTGCGCCGGCGCCTGATGCTCGCCGCGGGGGCAAGCTGGACCGTCGGCGCCGGCGCGGCCGACGAGGAGCAACCGTTCATCGTGATGCAGCCGGTGCCTGGCGGCGAACTCGAGGTCCAGTTCGCGCCGGGCATCGAGGCGCCGCTGCGCGACCGCCTGCTGCCCTGGGTGCGCGGCGCCGCGGCCGCGGTGGCCCAGTGGTTCGGCCGGTTTCCAGTGCCGCAGACCGAGTTGCTGCTGCTGCCGCTGGACGGCGACGGCGTGGTCAGCGGTGTGAGCTTTGGCGTGCCCTCGCCGCTGATCCGCATCCGCCTTGGGCGCGACGTCAGCGACGCGCAGTTGCGTGACGACTGGATCCTCACGCATGAGATGGTCCACCTCGCGGTGCCCCAGCTGCCGCTGCGACAGCGCTGGCTGCACGAAGGCATTGCCACCTACGTCGAGGCCATCGCGCGCGCGCAGGCCGGCCGCGTCGGCGCGGCCGCGGTGTGGCAGGGCTGGTATCGCGCCATGGCGCAGGGCCAGCCGGCGGACCACGACCGCGGCCTCGACTACACGCCCACCTGGGGCCGCACCTACTGGGGCGGGGCGATGTTCTGCCTGCACGCCGATGTGCAGCTGCGCCGTCGCGGCGAGGTCGGGCGCGGCCTGCAGCAGGCGCTGCGGGGCGTGCTGGCGGCCGGGGGCGACTACCGCGTGCGCTGGCCCGCGTCACGCATGCTCGCCGCCGCCGACGCGGCCGTCGGCGGCCACACGCTGAGCACGCTGTACGACCACATGAAGGACCACCCGGTGCGGATCGACCTCGATGCGCTGTGGCGCGAGCTCGGCGTCGAGGCCGATGGCTTGCGCGACGATGCGCCGCTCGCCGCGGTGCGGCGTGCCATTCTCGGTTGATAACATCGCCGCCCTTGCGCGGTGCCCTGCCCATCGACCCCGAGCCGTCGCGTCGGCATGACGCCTCGACGGCTGAGCACGCGCGGGCTCGGATGTCGCGCCGGCGCGTGCTGCTTGCCGTGTGCCTGCTGCTGGTGCTGCACGGATCGTTGTATCCGTGGCGCTTCGATCCCTCCGTGAGGCTGGCGCAAGGCTGGACCACGATGTGGGCGCAGGCCGATGTGTGGACCAGCCTGGGCGACGTGGCCGGCAACCTGGTGCTGTTCGTGCCCGTGGGCTGGTTGGCGCTGCGCGCCTGGCCGCGGCGCCAGCCGGTCGGACCGATGTCCTGGCTCGCGATCTGGCTGGTCGGCGTGGCCTACGCAATGGCCCTGCAGGTGCTGCAGATTTGGGTGCCGCAGCGCACGCCGAGCGTGAGCGACGCGCTGTGGAACGCCATGGGTATGGCGCTCGGCCAGTTGGCGGCAGGCGCAGCCACGCGCCTGCGACCGCATGCCGCGGACCGAGCCGTCGATGGCGCGACGCCGGCCGGGCTGATGGCCTTGTTGTGGCTGGCGATCGAGTGGTGGCCGTTCGTGCCGACCATCGATTGGCAGCACATGAAGAATGCGCTCAAGCCGCTGCTGCTCTCGCCGCAGTGGCACGCGCTTTCGTTCGTCGCGGTGGCCTTGGGTGTGGTGGTGCTGGCGCAGATCGGCCGGGCCTGGCCGCACCGTGCGCTGCTTCTGACCGGGATGGTGACGGCCGCCGCGTTGGGCAAGCTGTTTCTTCGGGGGCAGTCGATCTCGCTGCCGCATGCGATGGGCTGGTTGGCCGGGTTGGGACTCGCCGGTGCCGTGGTCTGGCGAGTCGATGGCCGGCGCGCCGCCGCCCTCGTGTTGTGCCTGGCCTTCGGCATTTTCACGTTCGACGAGCTGCGACCCTTTGCCTGGACCGAACTGCCCACGCGATTCAGCTGGATCCCGTTCGTCTCGTCGTTGCGCGGATCGATGGTGGCCAACACGCTGGCGCTGTGCTGGCAGCTGTTCTGGCTCGGTGCCGTGATGCTCGCCGGTCGTGCACTCGGCTGGCGGCCCGGCGTGCTGGCGCTGGCGCTGGCCGGCTGGGCGTTCGTGCTCGAATGGCAGCAGGCCTGGCTGCCGGGGCGCGTGGCCGACATCACGCCTGCGGTGCTGCCGCTGTTGTGGTGGCTGGCGCTGCCGGGCAGGCGATCGGCGCCCGAGCCCGGCACGCAGGCCGAGCAGCCGCACGGGGCATGACGACGGGTTCCGCTGCAGACACGGTCGATTCGCAGCGTCGCATGCGCCGGATGCTGCTGGCCCTGTGCGTCGTGGGGGTCACGCACGGGTCGCTCTATCCGTGGCTGTTCGCTGCTCCGGCGTCGTGGGACACGGCGCTGCAGCAGATGTTCGTCGAGCGCCTGTGGTGGACCGGCCGAGGCGATGCCGCGGTCAACATCCTGCTGTTCCTGCCGGTCGGCCTGTTCGGTTGCCTGGCGTTCGACGGGGCCTGGCCCGGCTGGAGGGCGCGTGTGCAACGCGTGGTGCTGCCGGCGCTTGCCTGGGCCTTCGTGCTGCAGGGACTGCAGCTGTGGATTCCTGAGCGCACGGCGGCCGTCTCCGACGCGCTGTGGAACGGTGTCGGCACGGTGCTCGGCATGCCGTTGGCGCGTGTCGTGCGGCCGGCCGTCGATCGGCTTGCGGCGCTGCCGTTCGGCCGGCACCGCGTGGCCTGCGTTCTGGGCTTGCTGTGGGTCGTTACCCAGGGCTGGCCGTGGATGCCGTCGCACAGTCTGCGCCACACGCTCGTCGCGCTGCAGCCGCTGTGGCGCTGGCCGGCATGGGAGGTCCGCCTGGTCTGCGAGGCGGCACTCGGATTCGCGGCTGTTCTGGTCTTTGCGCGAGGCATGCGTCGGCGATGGTTGTTCGCCTGTGGTCTGCTTGTCTGCGCGCTGGCCGCCAAGCTGCTGATGCGGCATCTGCAACTCGGCCCGTCCCATGTCGCGGGATGGTTGCTCGGTCTGGCGCTGGGCATGGCGGCATGGCGGCTGAATGCCCGTTTCGGCGCCGGGGTCGTCGCCGTGCTGGTGATGGCCTGGATGGTGCTGGACGGTCTTCGCCCCTTCGAGTGGAGGGAGCCGGCGGCCGCATTCCACTGGATCCCGCTGTGGGGCTCGCTGCAGGCGGCCCGGGTGGCCCACACGCAAGTGCTGGTTCAGGCGCTCTTCTGGTCCGGCTGCCTGATCGGCGCCACCCGGATGCTGGGTCTTCCGCTGTCGCGCACCGTCGCGGTGCTCACGCTGACCCTGTTGGCGATCGAAATCGCGCAGTGCTGGATTCCCGGCCAACGGCCCGACATCACACCGGCGCTCTTTCCGTTGTTCTGGTGGTGGCTTTGGCGGCGCTGGTCCGCTTCGCCAGCGGTGTTGCACATGTAAGTTCGCGCCGAGGCAAGCGACCAAGCGCTGCAATCCCCCCAACATGGGTTCCCTAGGGTTGGGCAGTGCAAGTTGCACGGGTTGCCGCAATGATGCGTGCCATTGTTCACACGACAGAGCATCCCATGCTGGCCGAACTGCAAGACAACGAGCAACTGGAATCGAGCGATTTCATCCACCTCGGCGACAGCGCGCCGCCGGTCCCCGTGCCGCCGCAATACGTGGGGCCGGTGATGCTGCCGGGCACCGGCCGCATGGTCTACTGGACCGGGCGGGTGGCGATCGGCCTGCGCCACGAGGCACCGCGCCGCCACGACATGCTGTCGACCTCGGCCTTGTGGCTGCAGGACCTGATGCTCGGCAACCGCCGCGCCGCCCGCGCCGCCTAGCCGCCGCCGAGGCTGAACTCGCGCCACGGGCCCCGCCGAAGCGGGGCCTCTTGTCGACAGGCCCCGCTTCGGCGGGGCTTCTCGTTGACGGGCCCCGCTTCGGCGGGGCTTCTCGTTGACGGGCCCCGCTTCGGCGGGGCCTGCCGCTTTGCGGCTACGATCCGGCGCTTCGCGACGCGTGGAGGTCGAATGCCCAGGCTCAGTTTCACGGTCAATGGCCGTCCGGTGGACATCGAGGTCGAGCCGCAGGTGCTGTTGGTCGACCTTCTGCGCGGTGCACTTCAGCTGACCGGCACCCACGTCGGTTGCGACACCGGCCAGTGCGGTGCCTGCACGGTCTGGGTCGACGGCCAGGCCGTGCGCAGCTGCTCGCAGCTGGCGATCCAGCTGCAGGGCCGCAGCGTCACCACCGTCGAGGCCTTGGCCGAAGGCGGCCGGCCCCATCCGCTGCAGGAGGCCTTTGCGTCGTGTCATGGCCTGCAATGCGGCTTCTGCACGCCGGGCATCCTGATGTCGGCGGCCGCGCTGCTGCGCGAGACGCCGGCGCCCAGCGAGGCGCAGATCGTCGATGCGCTGGAAGGGCATTTCTGTCGCTGCACCGGCTATGTGAACATCGTGGCCGCCGTGCAGCAGGCCGCCGGCACCGGCGCGAAGGGAGGTCGCTGATGAGCACATCCATCGAGGCCGGCCGCTTCGGCAGCGGCCGGGTCGTGCGTCGCGTCGAGGACGCGGCGCTGCTTGCCGGCAAGGGCCGCTTCACCGACGACGTGGTGCCTACTGGCCAGCTGCACGCCGTGTTCGTGCGCTCGCCCTATGCCCACGCGCGAATCGCCGGCATCGATGCGGCCTCCGCTGCGGCGATGCCCGGCGTGGTGGCCGTGTTCACCGGGGCGCAGCTCGCTGCCGCCGGCGTGAAGCCGATCGGCGTGGTGCTGCCCTTCACGCGGCCCGATGGCAGCCCCCTGGCCACCGCGCCGCGGCGTGCGCTCGCGCACGAGCGGGCGCGCTTCGTCGGTGAACCGGTGGCGCTGGTCGTGGCCGAGACGCCCGACGCCGCCCGCGCGGCGGCCGACACTCTGGCGGTCGACTACGACGAGCTGACGGCAGTGACCGACCCGGTGCGTGCGGTGTCGCCTGGCGCGCCGGCGCTGTGCGAGCAGGCAAGCGACAACATTGCCGCCGAGATCCGGCATGGCGATGCAGCGGCGACGGCGAGGGCCTTCGCCGCTGCGGCGCACCGCGTCACGGTCGACATCGTGAACCAGCGCCTTGCACCGTCGCCGATCGAACCGCGCACCGTGCTGGCCGAGTTCGACGCTGCCACCGGGCGCCTGACGGTGCGGCTCAGCAGCCAGATGCCCACCGGGGTGCGCACCTCGCTGGTCGAGTGCCTGCCCGGCATCGACGCGTCGCGTGTGCGCGTGGTGGTCGGTGACGTCGGCGGCGGCTTCGGCATGAAGACCGGCATCTATCCCGAGGACATCGCGGTGTCGTTTGCCGCCTGCACGCTGAAGCGGCCGGTGAAATGGGTCGCGCAGCGGCTCGAGGAGTTTCTCGCGGCCGTGCACGGGCGCGACGCCCTGTCGCGTGCCGAGATGGCGCTCGATGCCGACGGCAAGGTGCTCGCAATGCGCGTGCGCACGCTGGCCAACGTGGGCGCCTATGCCACCGGCACCGGCACGATCATCCCGCTGATGATCGGCCCGTGGGTGACGACCAGCATCTACGACATCCGCACCATCGACCTGCATCTCACCGCGGTGATGACCAACAAGGCCGTGGTCGGCGCCTACCGCGGCGCCGGCCGGCCGGAGGCGATCTACATCACCGAGCGCCTGTTCGACGCCGCCGCGCGCGAGATGCAGATCGACCCGGCCGAGTTGCGCCGGCGCAACCTGGTCCGGCCCGAGCAGATGCCCTACACCAACGCGATGGCGCAGGTCTACGACGTCGGCCGCTTCGAGCGGGTGCTCGACCGCGGCCTGCAGCTCGCGGACTGGACGGGCTTTGCCGCGCGGCGGGCGACCAGCGAGGCGCGGGGCCGCCTGCGCGGCCGCGGCATCGCGAGCTTTCTCGAATGGACCGGCGGCAACGTGTTCGAGGAGCGTGTGACGGTCGATGTCACGCCCGACGGCACGATCGAGCTGGTGTCGGCCGTGCAGGGCATGGGGCAGGGCATCGCGACCAGTCTGGCGCAGCTGGCGGTCGACGTGTTCCAGGTGCCGATCGAACGCATCCGCGTCGTGATGGGCGACACCGACCGCAACAACGGCTTCGGCAGCGCCGGCTCGCGTTCGATCTTCACCGGCGGCTCGTCGGTGCAGGTGGCGTCGATGCGCACGATCGATCACGCGAAGTCGCTGGCGGCCGTTGCGCTCGAAGCACCCGCTGCCGACATCGAGTACCGCGCCGGGCGCTTCGCGGTGGCGGGCACGGATCTCGGCATCGATTTGTTCGAACTCGCAGGCCGGCAGAAGGACGCACGCATCCACGTCGATTCGACGAGCACCGTCGCCGGCCCCACCTGGCCCAACGCCTGCCATGTGTGCGAGGTCGAGATCGATCCGGCCACGGGCGCCGTCCAGATCGTGGCCTACGCGTCGGTCAACGACATCGGCCGCGTGATCAGCCCGTCCATCGTGCGCGGCCAGATCGAAGGCGGCGCCGTGCAGGGCATCGGACAGGCCCTGAGCGAACAGATGGCCTACGACGGCGAGAGCGGTCAGGCGCTCAGCGCGAGCTTCATGGACTATGCGCTGCCGCGCGTGGACGGCTTTCGCGGCTTTGTCACCGAGTTCGACGAATCGACACCGAGCACGAACAACCCGCTCGGCGTCAAGGGCGTCGGCGAGCTGGGCACCATCGGCGCCACGCCGGCGGTGGTCAACGCGGTGGTCGATGCCCTCGCGCATGCCGGCCTTGGCCGTGACGCCGAGCGAATCCAGATGCCGGTGACCGCCGAACGTGTGTGGCGCGCGCTGCATCTGCGGCAGTTCGATCCGGCGCCGCTGGCCGATCTGAAGAGCTGATTCCGATTCGCGGTCGATCGTATAGATTCATCGGCGAGGTCCGGATGTGTCGTCAATGGCGAACAGATCGCCCGGCCGCCTCTCGCGGAGTTCTCTTGCGCGCTGCGCCGCGGCCGCGGGCTGTGGGGCCCGTCCGCTCAAACTGCGGCGCCCCTGTGGCTGCGCCACCGGGGTCCACTGCGCTGCTCACAGCAAGGGGCGGCAAACGCGAACTTCGCTGAGCGCCGCTGAACGCGGCGCCGCATAAAGCCCGCGTTCGCCGGTCTGCCGCTGCGCGGCAGACTTCCCCCTTGCCGCTGCGCTGCTCGCCGCCGCAGATTCGCTCCCGGACCCCACAGCCCACGACCACGGCGCCGCGAGCACCGCAGTGGAGTCGGCACGCAGTGACGACCGACCCATCATGAGCCACGGGCGGGTGCCGCCTGCCGCGCCGCGCGGTCCTGACCAAGACAAGGCGCCTTGTCTGTTCGATCGAACGCATTTGCGCAGACGGCCTAAGGCCGCACGGCCGGCGTCTCCACCGCGAGCCCGGCGCTGCGCTGCGCCAGGTACAGCTCGAGCGCGATCATCTCCGGCGCGTCGTGTGCAAACGGCTCGGCGCGCACGCCGATCTGGCAGTTGCGGATGCGCCGGCGCAGCGAGCCCAGGCCTTGCCATTCGAGGCGGTAGATCGGATAGCCGTTGACGTGGCCCTGCGGGATCGGCGTGCCGCCGAGCCTGCGCCCGGGCAGCTCGTCGTGACACTGCACGCAGGCGAGGTGGAGTTGCCCCATGCGCTGGCGATACAGGCGTTCGCCCTCGGCGCGCGCCGCCGCGAGCTCGGGCACCGGCGATGGCGCGAGCACGGCGCCGCGTGAGGCATGGGCGACGGCGGCCTCGAGGCTCAGCAGCTCCTTGCTTTCGTTCGCCCACGCGGCGGCGCCTTGGTGCCGACTGCGACAGGCGTTGATGCGCTGCGCGAGGTTCACCGGCCGGCGCGCGGTGGCATCCCAGCCGGGGTAGCGGGCGGCCACGCCGGCCATCGCCCGAGGCAGATCGCCATGGCAATCGGCGCAACTCCTGCCGCTGCCCGGCGCCACGCGCCACAGCGCCTCGCCGTCGGCCACCCACAGCATGCCGGGATTCTGCACATCGTCGCGCTGCATCGCCTGCAGGCTCGGGCTCATCGACTCGAATCCCGAGCGCTTCGGAGTGCCCTGGGCCACCACGCCCGCGCACACCAGCAGACCCAGCGCGGCGAGGGTCGCGACGTGTAGTCGCGTCATGTCACCGTGAGTCGGGCCGTCTCGGTCTGCGCGAAACCGTTGTCGCCCTCCCAGGTGAAGCTCAACGTGCCGCTCGCGGTTGCGCGCAGCGGAAAGGCGAAGTACGGATTCGCGGCGATGGCCGGTGCGAGCTCGGCGCTGAACACCAGCGCGCCGTCGAAGCGGCAGCTGAAGCGCCGGATGATGTCGCGCGGCACGACGCGGCCCTGCAGGTCGGAGCGGTAGCCGGTTTCCATCGCATGCGCGATCATCGCGCGCAGCTCGATCACCTCGCCGCGGCGCGCGGCCGTGGGCACCTGGATCAGCGTGCGTGCGCTGGCCACCCGTCACTCCAGGCAGGCGGCCAGCGTCACGATCACCTCGACCGTGTGCGTCCACAGGCTGCCGTCGTTCATGCGGGCCACAGCCACCAGTTGCTGCGACGTGGCGAGGCGGATCCGCGTGGCCAGGCGTGCCTGCGGCATCGCCGGCGAGAGCGTGGCCACGATCACGTCGTGCTGCGGGTTCTTCTGGTTGAACACGGCGATCTGCGTCACATGATCTGACGCGCTCATCGGGCTCGCGACCGACACCGTGATCGGCACTGCGTTGCCGTTCTCCACCAGCGGCTCGATCTCCAGCTTCACCCGGCCCTCGCGCGTGGCTGCCCCGCCAGCGAAGCCGCGCATCGCGGCCTCGAGTTCGGGTGCCAGCGCATGCGCGCCGCGGACCGCGAGCAAGGCGCCGGCTCCGGCCATGAGCAGGTCGCGACGGCCAACGGTGCCGGGCATGCGCAGCGTCATCGCGCCGCCTTCAGCGTGGCGAGGTAGGCCACCACGTCTTCGATCTGCTGCCGCTGCAGCACCGGCTTGCCGCGCCAGGCCTCGCCGACACGCGTGAGTCCGTCGCGCGGGCCGTAGGCGGGCATCAGCGTCTGCGGATTCAGTCGCGCCGGATCCATCAGACGCAGCCTCAGCTGGGCTTCGCTCCAGCGCGACCCGGCGCCGCCTAGGTCGGTCGCGATGTCGCCCTGGAAGCGCACCTCCGGCAGCGGCGCGCTGTGGCACAGCAGGCACAGCCCCACCTGTCGGTCGGCGACGATCCGGCGACCTTCGTCGGCTCGCCCGGGCAAGTTCGTGAGGGGCGAGGGCATGCCGTCGCCCACCACCGGCGGCTGTGCCGGCGGCCCCGCACAAGCGGCCATGACCACGGCGCAGGCGGTCAAGCACGCGCGCTGCGCGGGGGGTCCGCCGATGCCGGTGGCATGTGCGCGTGCACGCAGCCGCATCACGCCTTCTTGAGGCTATGGTGCTTGAGCGGCAGGTCGCGGATGCGCTTGCCGGTCGCCGCGAAGATCGCATTCAGCACCGCTGGCGCCGCCACCGCGATCGTCGGCTCGCCAACGCCGCCCCAGAAGCCACCCGACGGCTTGACCGAGGTTTCGACCTTGGGCATGTCCTTCATCTGCAGCACCGGGTAGCTGTCAAAGTTGGTCTGTTCGACGCGGCCACCCTTGACCGTGCATTCCTGGAACAGCATCGCCGACAGCCCATAGACGAACGAGCCTTCGACCTGCGCCTCGATCTGCTGCGGGTTCACCGCATGGCCGCAGTCGGTGGCGGCGACGATGCGATGGATCTTCAGTGCGCCGGCGTCGCTGACCGACACCTCGGCACAGGCGGCCACATAGCTGCCGAAGCCCATGGTCTGCGCGAGGCCGCGGAAGACACCCTTGGGTGGCGGCGAATCCCAGCCCACCTTGGCTGCCACCTCGTTGAGCACCGCCAGATGCTTGGGGTGTTGGGCCATCAGCTTGCGGCGCAACGCGAGCGGATCCTGCTTCGTCGCCGCGGCGATCTCGTCGATGAAGCACTCGAGGTAGATCGCGTTGTGGTTCAGGTTCACGCCGCGCCAGAAGCCCGGCGGCACCGGCGGATTGCGCATCGCATGGTCGATCAGCAGATTCGGCACGGTGTAGCCGATCGCCGCTTCGGCGCCGCTGGCATTCAGGCCCTGGAACACCACCGGGTCGAGTCCGTTGCGCACGTTCTGCGGGAACACCGAGGCGAGGATCGACTGGCCCGAGAGGCGCATGTGCAGCGCGTTCAGGTTGCCGTCCTTGTCGAGGCCGGCCACCAGCCGGCACTGGGTGACCGGGTGGTAGCGGCCGTGTTGCATGTCTTCCTCGCGCGACCAGATCAGCTTGACCGGCGTGCCAGGCATCTCCCTGGCGATCGCCACGGCCTGGCGCACATAGTCGGTCATGCCGCGGCGGCCGAAGCCGCCGCCGAGGTGGATCTTGTGTACGTCGCAACGGGTGCTCGGCAGGCCCGAGGCCTCCACCGTGGCGGCAAATGCCGCCTCGCCGTTCTGCGTCGGGCACCAGACTTCGCAGCGTTCGCTCGTCCAGCGCGCGGTGGCATTCATCACCTCCATGCACGCATGGTTCTGATAGGGATACGAATACACCGCCTCGATCGTGCGCGCGGCGCTGCCGAGCGCGGCCTTGGCGTCGCCGATCTTCGCGCCGGCCACCGCGTCGGCGGCGGTGAGGCCGGCCTTGAGCATCGTCGCGATGGTCGCGCTGGAGACGCCGGTGTTCGGGCCTTCGTCCCAGTCGATCGGCAGTGCGTCGAGCGCCGTCTTCGCATGCCACCAGGTGTCGGCCACCACGGCCACGGCCGTGTCACCCACCTTGACCACCTTCTTCACGCCGGGCCGGCCGGCGATGGCGGCGGCGTTGAAGCCCTTGACCCTGCCGCCGAAGACCGGGCAGTCCTTGATCGCGGCATTGAGCATGCCCGGCAGCACGAGGTCCATGCCATAGACCTGCGAGCCGTCGACCTTGTGCGCCGTGTCGAGCCGCTTCAGCGGCTTGCCGGCGATCTTCCAGGTCTTCGGGTCCTTCAGCGCGATGTCGGTCGGCGGCGTGAGCCTGGCCGCCGCCTCGGCCACCTGGCCGTAGCGCAGGCTGCGGCTGCTTCCGGCGTGGGTGATCACGCCCTGGCTCACCGTGCATTCGGCCGTCGGCACGTTCCAGCTGTTGGCCGCGGCCTGCACCAGCATCATCCGTGCCGCAGCTCCGCCCTTTCGCACGTAGTCGTGCGACTCGCGCACACCGCGGCTGCCGCCGGTGGAGAAGTTCTGCCACACGCGGTTGCGCGCCAGGCTCTGACCCGGTGTGGGGTATTCGGTGGTGACGCGGGCCCAGTCGCATTCCAGTTCCTCGGCCACGAGCTGCGCGAGGCCGGTGAGGGTGCCTTGGCCCATCTCGCTGCGTGCGATGCGGACCACGACGGTGTCGTCGGGCTTGACGACGACCCAGGCGTTGATCTCGCTCGGCGCCGACTGCGCCGCAGCCTTGGCCACCAGCGGGGAATCGGGGATGTGGAAGCCGACGACCAATGCGCCTGCGGTGCCGGCCGATGCGCCGAGGAAGCGGCGGCGCGATACCTTGCGGGTGGCGGCGGTGACGTTCATGGCTCTCGCCTCCTCGCTCAGGCCCGTGACTTCGCGGCGATCTTGATCGCCGCGCGCACGCGGTTGTAGGTGCCGCAGCGGCAGATGTTGGTCATGGCCTCGTCGATGTCGGCATCGGTGGGCTGCGGCTTCTTGTCAAGCAGGGCCGCGGCGGCCATCAGCATGCCGCTCTGGCAGAAGCCGCATTGCGGCACGTCGAGCTCGATCCAGGCCTTCTGCAGCGGATGCGACGCGTTGGGCGCCAGGCCTTCGATCGTCGTGATCTTCTGGCTGGCGCTCACCGTGGAGACCGGGCGCACGCAGCTGCGCACCGGCTCGCCGTCGATGTGCACCGTGCAGGCGCCGCACTGCGCGACGCCGCAGCCGTACTTGGTGCCGGTGAGGCCGAGTTGTTCGCGCAGCACCCACAGCAGCGGCGTGTCGGGCTCGGCATCGAAGTCGCGGTCCTTGCCGTTGACGTTCAGACGGGGCACGGGGGTCTCCTCATTCGCTCACGAGCCGCCGCATTGTGGGCCGTTGCCATACCCCAGCACGATGCGGGGTTGTCCGCGGCACGGAGCGCCAAGCGGCAGCCGCGGACCGCGAGCCACAATGTCGTCATGCAGATCGGCTCGTACCTGAAGCTCTCGGTCGCGGTGGCGCTGGCCACGATCGTGCTCAAGTTCGGGGCTTGGTGGTTCACCGGCTCGGTGGGCCTGCTGTCGGATGCGCTGGAATCGCTGGTGAACCTGGCTGGCGCCGTGTTCGCGTTGATGATGGTCACGGTCGCCGCGTTGCCGCCCGACGAAGACCATCCCTACGGTCACCACAAGGCCGAGTATTTCTCCAGCGGCTTCGAGGGCGTGCTGATCCTGGTGGCCGCGCTGGCGATCATCTGGGCCGCGGTGCAGCGATTCTTCGCGCCGCAGCCGCTGCAGGCGCTGGGTTTGGGTCTCGGCCTGTCGATCGTGAGCTCGGCGATGAATGGAGCGCTCGCCTGGGCGATGCTGCGCAAGGCGCGCGAACATCGCTCGATGGCGCTCGAAGGCGATGCGCGACACCTGTTCACCGACGTGTGGACCTCGGTCGGCGTGGTCGGCGCGCTGGTGGCGGTGCACTTCACCGGCTGGTTGTGGCTGGATCCGACGATCGCGATCGCGGTCGCGGGCAATATCGCGCGTGAGGGCGTGATGCTGGTCTGGCGGTCGGCCGACGGCCTGATGGACCGCGCGCTCGAGCCCGACGTGCGCACGCAGATCGACCGCACGCTGCAGGAGTTTCGTCACCAGGCCATCCGCTTCGACCACGTGGTCACGCGTCGGGCCGGAGCCCGGCGGTTCGTCGACCTGCACATGCACATGCCCTCGGGCTGGACGCTGGGCCGCGCCGCCGCCGTGCGCACCTCGGTCGAACAAGCGCTGATGAGTGCGGTGCCCGGGCTGCGTGCGACGATCCAACTGCTGCCGATGGACGTGGAAGCCCACTTCGGCGATACCGAGGACCTGAAGTAGTGCTCGCGCTCGTGCAACGTGTGGCGTGTGCGAGCGTCCGTGTCGGCGAGCGCGTCAGCGGCGAGATCGGGCAGGGGCTGCTCGTCTTCGTCTGTGCCGAGCCGGCCGACACCGAGAGCCAGGCGCAGCGTCTGGTCGACAAGCTGCTGAAGCTGCGCATCTTTGCCGACGAGGCCGGCAAGATGAACCGCAGCGTGCAGGACGTTCAGGGTGGCCTGTTGTTCGTCAGCCAGTTCACGCTCGCTGCCGACACGGCCGCCGGCAACCGGCCGAGCTTCAGCGGTGCGGCGCCACCGGCGCAGGGGAGGGCGTTGTTCGAGGCGGTGCTGCGTCTGGCGCGAGATCGCCATGCCGTGGTGGCGCAGGGCGAGTTCGGCGCCGACATGCAGGTTGAACTCGTCAACGACGGACCGGTGACGATCCCCCTGCACCTTCATTGAGCCGTACACGGGTCGGGCCGACGACGCAGGAAGGAAAGAGGCCGACCCGCAGGTCGGCCCGTCTGACTCGCGAGGCAGGCTCGCGGCGTTACTGCTTCATGCCCTTCATCGCTTCGACCTGCTTCATCTCGCCGGCCATGCCCTTGGGCCCCTTGCCGCCCTCCTTGTCCTTGAACGCCGTGGTGCCCATCTTCGACGGGCCCTTGCCGCCTTCCTTGTCCTTGAACGCGAGCGATCCGCTCTTGTCGAGGCCGCCTCCCTTGACCGCGAGCGCCTCGCTCTTGGGGCCTTTGCCGCCGCCTTTGTCGCCATCCTTGAATGCAGTGGCGCCGAGCTTGTCCGGGCCCTTGCCGCCGCCCTTGTCGCCGTCCTTGAACGCGGTGGTGCCAGCCTTGTTGCCGATCAGGATGCCCTTCTTGCCGCCACCCTTGTCGCCGTCCTTGAAGGCGGCGGCGTCCTTCTTGCCGCCCACGCCTTCCTTGAACGCCTCGGTGCCCTGCTTGCCGCCGCCGACGGGCGACTGACCTTGCTGCGCCGATGCCATGGGCAATGCGAAGGTCAGCGTGATGGCAGCCGCCAGCGAATGAAGCTTGATCGTCATGGGGTTCCTTTCGACTTGGATGTGGAGTGCAACGGGGTGTGGCGCAATCTAGCCGAGCCGTGCGCCGCAACCTGCAACGCGGCGTGTCAATGTCGCGCCGACGCCACCGCGGGCTGCGCACGATGCATCGAAATGCCGCGTGACATCGGTCGCGGCCTCCGCGGTCACGCGGACATCAGCCGGTCTTGTGCCAGTCGAAGATGCGGCCGCTTTCGACCGTCCAGCCGCTGATCGGCGCCTGCAGCTTGCTGACCATGGCCGTGAGCTTGGGCCGTGCGACGATCGGCACCACCACATGCGCGCTGCACACCAGGTCGTTCAACCGGATCAGCAGCGCCGCGCGTTTCACCGGGTCGAGTTCGGTCTCGGCGGCGCGGAAGGTCTTGTCGTATTCGTCGTTGCGCCAGCGCGTGACGTTGCGGCCGAGATACTTGTTGGCCTTGTTGGCCACCAGCCATGAGCAGAACAGCTCCATGAAGCGGCCGGGGTCGGGCCCGCCGCGGGTGATGGTGTACATCTGCAGGTCGGCCTGGAAACGCGCATTGGTGTCCGGATTCGCGGCGTCGCCCGAGAAGAACACCGTGGCCGAGGTGGCCTTCAACTCGACCTCGATGCCGCATTGCGCCGCGGCCTGCTTGAAGATCGTCTGCACCTTCTGCCGCGAGGCATTGGTCGAGGTCTGAAACAGCAGCTTCAGCGGCTGGCCGCCCTTGGCGCGGATGCCACCCGCGCCGCGCAGCCAGCCGGCCGCGTCGAGCAGTGCGTTGGCGCGCGCCACGTCGAACGCTTCGCCCTTGCGTGACGACTGGTATTGCGGCGGATTGTTCAGGAAGTTCGTGGTCGCGACGCCGCCGCGACCGTAGATGAAGCGCTGGATCGATTCGCGGTCCATCAGGTGTGCGATCGCCGTGGCCACTGCCGTGTCGCGGAACAACGGATGCTGCGTCGACACATGCGAGCGCTCGCCCTCGACCTCGACCCAGGGATTCGACTGGTTGAGCATCAGATACTCGACGTCACCGCCCGGTGCCGCTTCGACGCGGCCCTGGCCGCCTTTCTCGAGGCGCTGCAGCACCTCGTCTTCCACCTGGATCAGCCACGCGAGGTCGTATTCGCCGGTCTGCAGCACCGCGCGCGCGGCCGACACCGAATCGCCACCCCCCTTGATCTCGATGGCGTCGAAGTGCGGCCGATTCGGCATGTGATACGCCGCGTTGGCCTCGGCGCGCACCCAGTCGCCCGGCTTGAAGTCGAGCAGCCTGTAGGGGCCGGTCCCCACGGGCTTCAGGTTGGCCGGTGCCTCGCGCGACTTGGCTCCCATGTAGGCCGCGAAGTGCTTCTTCGGCAGCACCGGATCGCCGACGAAGGCGTCGTACCACGCCGGCGTGGGCTTCTCGAAGCGCAGCTGCACGGTGTGGCTGTCGATCTTGCGTGCCTCCTTGATCGGGGCGAAGGTGCCGACCGTGAAGGCGGCCGACTCGGGGTTTCGAAGCAGCTCCCAGCTGAACACCACGTCGTCGGCGGTGAACGGCTCGCCATCGTGCCAGCTCACGCCGCGCTTGAGCTTCCACGTGACCGACAGGCCGTCCTTGGCGACGCCGCCGTTGGCCAGGCTCGGGATCTCGGCCGCGAGCACAGGATAGAGCGACCCGTCGCGGTCCCAGGTGGCGAGCGGCTCGTAGAACAGCCGCGTGGCCAACTGGTCCTTGCTGCCGTTGGAGAAGTGGCCGTTGAGCAGCGTCGGCCCCTGCCACGACAGGATCTTCAGCGTGCCGCCGCCGCCGCGGCGGGTCGGCTTGTACGCGAAATTCGGTTGTGCCTGCGCGAGGCCGGCCTGCGTGAGCAGCTGCAGCGCCATCGGTGCAGGCAGCCCGAGGGCCGTGACCGCGCCGACGAAGCCGCGCCGCGACAGGTTGCCGCGGCGCACGCGCGCGAGTGCATCTTGGAGGAAGGATTCGTGGTCGCTCATGAGGGCGGGATCATGCCTGATCCCTCGTGAGCGCCGACGGATTGCCCGCGCGCAGGCACGGGCTCATGTCCTCATACCGATTCGCGATCAATCGTACGGAACGGCCGAACACGTTCGGGCTCGTTGTCGAAGGCAGAGTGCCCTTTGGCCACCAGACTCCTGCGAAGTCTGGCGCGCGCTGCACCGCGGCCGTGGGCTATGGGGCCCGTCCG
>JAEUPI010000186.1 GCA_016790175.1 Burkholderiaceae bacterium
ATCGAGACCAATCAGCTCAAGCTGATGAAGCAGCGTGGATCGGATCTCACGATCTTCAGCCCGCGCGCCAGCTTCATGGCGCATCACATCGGCGACTTCCAGGTGTCGAGCACCTGGGCGGCGATCTGCAACGAACTCTGCCACCGCGTCTCGAAGCTGTTCCCGCAACACTTCATTCCGGCGGCGATGCTGCCGCAAAGCCCCGGGGTCGACCCCAAGACCTGCATCCCGGAGCTGGTGAAGTGCGTCGAGCAGTACGGCAACGTGGGCATCAACCTGAACCCCGACCCGTCGGGCGGCCACTGGACCAGCCCACCGCTGACCGACCGCCACTGGTACCCGATCTACGAGAAGATGGTCGAGTACGACATCCCGGCGATGATCCACGTGAGCACGAGCTGCAATGCGTGCTTCCACACCACCGGCGCGCACTACATCAACGCCGACACCACGGCGGTGATGCAGCTGATCCAGGGCGACCTGTTCAAGGATTTCCCGACGCTCAGGTTCATCATCCCGCACGGCGGCGGCGCCGCGCCGTACCACTGGGGCCGCTACCGCGGGTTGGCGCAGGAGCTGAAGAAGCCGCTGCTGGCCGACCACCTGCTGAACAACATCTACTTCGACACCTGCGTCTACCACCAGCCGGGCATCGACCTGCTGACGCGCGTGATCCCGCTGAAGAACGTGCTCTTCGCCAGCGAGATGATCGGTGCCGTGCGCGGCATCGACCCCGAGACGGGCTTCAACTACGACGACACCAAGCGCTACATCGAGGCCGCGAAGCTCACGGCCGACGAGCGGCACATGATCTACGAAGGCAATGCACGCCGCGTGTTCCCGCGGCTGGATGCGGCGCTGAAGAAGAAGGGGAAGTGACATGTACGAACTGGGCATCGTCAAGCGCAGCATCACGCGAGCCGACCGCACCGCCGTCGACCGCCTGGCGGCCTTCGGCGTGGCCACCGTGCACGAGGCCATGGGTCGTGTCGGCCTGCTGCAACCCTACATGCGGCCGATCTATCCCGGCGCGCAGATCAGCGGCACCGCGGTGACGGTGCTGCTGCAGCCGGGCGACAACTGGATGCTGCATGTGGCCGCCGAGCAGATCCAGCCGGGCGACATCGTGGTCGCGGCCTGCACGGCCGACAACACCGACGGTTTCTTCGGAGACCTGCTGGCCACCAGCTTCCGCGCCCGCGGCGCATTCGGCCTGGTGATCGATGCCGGCGTGCGCGACGTGAAGGTGCTCACCGAGATGAAGTTCCCGGTCTGGAGCAAGGCCATCAGCGCCAAGGGCACGGTGAAGGCCACGCTTGGCTCGGTGAACATCCCGCTGGTGTGCGCCGGCGCGCTGGTGCATCCGGGTGACGCGATCGTCGCCGACGACGACGGCGTGGTCGTGGTGCCGGCTGCCATGGCCGGCAAGGTGGCCGATGCCGCTGCTGCGCGCGAGGCCAACGAGGGCGACAAGCGGGCCAAGCTCGCCAGCGGCGTGCTGGGCCTCGACATGTACAAGATGCGCGAGCCGCTGGCCAAGGCCGGGCTGCGCTACATCGACTGAACGCGATGCGCATCGCGCTCATCGGCTATGGCGAGGTCGGCCGCATCCTGGCCGAAGACCTGGCCCCGCACGGGCATGCGCTGCGCATGCACGACCGCAAGCTCGCTGGCGAGGCCGGCAACCCGATGCGCGAACACGCCGCGCGCATCGGCGTGAAAGCCTTCGACACTCACGCCGATGCGGTGCAGGGTGCCGAACTGGTGATCAGCGCGGTGACCGCCAGCCAGGCGGTGCCGGTGGCGCAGGCCTGCGCGCCGGCGATCGCGGAGGGCGCGTTCTTCCTCGACTTCAACTCGGCGTCGCCCGGAGCGAAGATCCGCGCCGCCGGGCTCGTGAACGCCGCGGGCGGACGCTACGTGGAAGGCGCGGTGATGACGTCGCTGCCGCCGTATCGCATCAAGGTGCCGCTGCTGCTCGGCGGGCCAGACGCGGCGGTGCTCGAGCCGCTGCTCAATGGCATCGGCTTTTCGTCGAAGGTGGCCAGCCCCACGCTCGGCGTGGCCAGCGCCACCAAGATGTGCCGCAGCGTGATGATCAAGGGCCTCGAGGCGATGGTGATCGAAAGCTTCACGGCCGCGCGCCATTACGGCGTGGAAGACGCAGTGATCGCCTCGCTGCACGAAACCTTCCCCGGGATCGACTGGGAGAAGCAGGGCGCCTACTTCTTCCAGCGGGTCATCGAGCATGGCCGCCGACGCAGCGAAGAGGTGCGCGAGGTCGCCGAAACGATCCGCGAAGCGGGCCTCGAACCCTGGAGCGCCAGCGGCACCGCCGAGCGCCAGGCCTGGGTGGCCGACCTCGCCGATGCCGGGCTCTTCGGCGCCAAGGGCACGAAGGGCTTCGCACGCAGCGCCAACTGGCGCGCCGAGGCCGACCGCATCCTGGCCCACGTGAAGACAACGAAAGGCAGGTCGTGAGCGCACCGTCCGGCAAACCCACCAGCGGCGCCTTCGAGAAGACGCCTGGCTGGCTCGACTGGTACTCCGGGCCATCCAAGCCGCGCTTCGTTCTGCCGAAGGGCAGCGTCGATGCGCACTGCCATGTCTTCGGCCCCGGCGCCGAGTTTCCCTACGCGCCCGAGCGCAAGTACACGCCCTGCGATGCCGGCAAGCAGCAGCTCTTCGCGCTGCGCGACCACCTGGGCTTTGCGCGCAACGTGATCGTGCAGGCCACCTGCCACGGCGCCGACAACCGCGCCATGGTCGACGCCTGCCTCGCCAGCGGTGGCAAGGCACGCGGCGTGGCCACCGTGAAGCGCAGCATCACCGACGACGAACTGCAGCGGCTGCATGCGGCCGGCGTGCGCGGCGTGCGCTTCAACTTCGTCAAGCGGCTGGTCGACTTCACGCCGAAGGACGAGCTGATGGAGATCGCCGGCCGCATCGCAACGCTCGGCTGGCACGTGGTGATCTACTTCGAGGCCGTGGATCTGCCGGAGCTGTGGGACTTCTTCACCGCGTTGCCGACCACGGTGGTGGTCGACCACATGGGCCGGCCCGACGTGACAAAGCCGATCGACGGGCCCGAGTTCAGCCTGTTCCTGCGGTTCATGCGTGAGCATGCCAACGTCTGGAGCAAGGTCAGCTGCCCCGAGCGGCTCAGCACCTCGGGACCGCCGGCGCTGAACGGCGAGCAGGCCGCCTATCGCGACGTGGTGCCGTTCGCGCGCCGCGTCGTCGAGACCTTTCCCGACCGCGTGCTGTGGGGCACCGACTGGCCGCATCCGAACCTCAAGGGCCACATGCCCGATGACGGCCTGCTGGTCGATTTCATTCCCCACATCGCGGTGACGAGCGAGCTCCAGCGCAAGCTGCTGGTCGACAACCCGATGCGTCTGTACTGGCCCGACGACACCGCCTGAGCCGCACCGTTCCCCAGGAGACATCGCGGATCCCTGTGTCACCGCGAAACACGCACAACCCGCATATGCCACACACACGTTCTTCCTTCAACACGCAGGCTGGCTTCAGACCCGCAGGCCGACAAGGGCTCGCACGGGCCGCCGCGATCGCCGCCGCCATGGTGGCCCTGCTGGCCAGCTGCGCCGGCGGCCCTGCGCGCGATGCCACGCCGGCCCGCCTCTCGCCGGCCGTTGGTGCAGCGCTCAAGGCCTGCGAGCCGCTGCAAGGCGGGTTCCGCTTCGGCGACACGACGCTCGACAGCGCGACCCCGGTGGCCGCAGGCCCCGTGGTGCCCAACGGGCATGCCGTACCGGCGCACTGCCTCGTCAAGGGCCGCATGTTGCCGCGCCGCGGAGTCGATGGGCAGGACTACGCCATCGGCTTCGAGATGCGCCTGCCGCAGGCCTGGAACGGGCGCTTCTATTACCAGGCCAATGGCGGCATCGACGGCGTCGTGCAGCCGGCAGTCGGTGCCCTCGGCGGCGGCCCGATCACCGGCGCGCTGGCGCAGGGCTTCGCCGTCATCAGCTCCGACGCCGGGCACACCGGCCGACAGAACCCGCGCTTCGGCGCCGACCCGCAGGCGCGCGCCGACTATGGCTACCAGGCAGTGGGCAAGCTCACGCCGATGGCCAAGGCGCTGATCGCGGCGGCCTACGGCAAGCAGCCCGACCGCTCGTACATCGGCGGCTGCTCCAATGGCGGCCGCCACACAATGGTGGCCGCGGCGCGCTACGGCGAGCAGTACGACGGCTACCTGGTCGGCGCGCCGGGCTACCGGTTGCCCTATGCCGCACTGGCGCAGCTGTGGGCGGCGCCGCAATGGCTCGCGCTGGCCACGCCCGATGCCACGATCGCGCATCCGTTCAACCCGCAGGCGAAGATCGCCGACCTCGGCACCGCGCTCACCGCGGCCGAGCGCCAGCTGGTGTCGCGCAGCATTGCGGCGCGCTGCGACGCGCTCGACGGCGCGCGCGACGGCATCGTGGCCGACACCGCGGCCTGCCAGGGCGCATTCAACCTCGAGCGCGACGTGCCGAGCTGCAGCGGTGCCCGCGACGGCCAGTGCCTCACGGCCGGGCAGAAGCGGCTGCTGGGCGCGGTGTTCGCCGGGGGCACCACGCCGTCCGGGCAGCGGATCTACAGCGCCTTCCCGTGGGACCCGGGCATCTCGGCGGCCAACTGGGCGCAGTGGAAGTTCGTGAACTCGCAGGTGCTCGATCCGGCGGCAGGCTTCATCTTCATGACGCCGCCGCGGCCGCTGGATCCGTTCAAGGTCGACATCGACGACGGCTTCAAATCCATCACCGCAACCGACGCCAACTTCCGCGAATCGGCCGATGCCGTGATCACGCCACCCGGCAAGGACAACCCCGTGAACCTGGCGCCGCTGCGTGCACGCGGCGCGAAGATGCTGCTCTACCACGGCGTGAGCGACGCGATCTTCTCGGCCGACGACACGGTGGCCTTCATGCGCCGGCTCGACACGGCGCTCGGCGGCAGCGCGCCGGACTTCGCGCGCTACTTCCCGGTGCCCGGCATGGCGCACTGCTCAGGCGGCCCGGCGACCGACCAGTTCGATGCGCTGACACCGCTGGTGCGCTGGGTCGAGCAGGGCGAGGCGCCGGCCGGCATCGCGGCGCAGGCACGCGGCGTCGGAAACCCGGGTGGCGCCAATTCGGAGCTGCCGGCCGACTGGGCCGCCACGCGCACACGCACGCTGTGCCCATGGCCATCGGTGTCGCGCCATGCCGGCAGCGGCAGCCTCGACGCCGCCGCGAGTTTCCGTTGCACGACCCCGTGACCCCAGGTGACGCCACCATGGCATTGAACAAGCCCTACCTCGACGTGCCCGGCACGACGATCTTCGACGCCGACCAGAGCCGCAAGGGCTACTGGCTCAATCAGTTCTGCATGAGCCTGATGAAGGCCGAGAACCGCCAGCGCTTCCTGGCCGACCAGCGCGCCTACCTCGACCAATGGCCGATGACCGAGGCGCAGAAGCAGGCCGTGCTGGCGCGCGACCTCAATCGCTGCATCGCCGAGGGCGGCAACATCTACTTCCTGGCCAAGCTCGGCGCCACGCACGGCAAGAGCTTCCAGCAGATGGCCGGCAGCATGACCGGCATGACCGAAGAGGAATACCGCGACATGATGATCTCGGGCGGACGCAACATCGACGGCAACCGCCGCACGGGCGAGGACGGCAGCGCGCAGCCGCATCGCCAGCCGCAGGGCAGTGCGCCGAAGCCGGGGTTCTGAGATGGCCCGCATCACCGCCAGCGTCTACACAAGCCATGTGCCGGCCATCGGCGCCGCGCTCGATCTCGGCAAGTCGGGTGAGCCGTACTGGCAGAAGGTGTTTTCGGGCTACGAGGCCTCGCGGGCCTGGATGCGCGAGCACACGCCCGACGTGATCTTTCTCGTCTACAACGACCATGCCACGGCGTTCAGTCTGGAGATGATTCCGACCTTCGCGATCGGTACGGCGGCCGAATACGCGATTGCCGATGAAGGCTGGGGGCCGCGGCCGGTGCCGAAGGTGATCGGCCATCCGGAACTCGCCTCGCACATCGCGCAGAGCGTGATCCAGGACGATTTCGACCTCACGATCGTCAACAAGATGGACGTCGACCACGGCCTCACGGTGCCGCTGTCGCTGCTGTTCGGCCCGCGCGATCCGGTCAAGGACGCCTGGCCCTGCCCGGTGATCCCGTTCGCGGTCAACGTCGTGCAGTACCCGGTGCCGTCGGGGCGGCGCTGCTTCGCGCTGGGGCAGGCGATCCGTCGCGCGATCGAGTCGTTCGACCGCCCTTTGAACGTGCAGATCTGGGGTACCGGCGGCATGAGCCACCAGCTGCAGGGGCCGCGGGCCGGCCTGATCAACCGCGAGTGGGACAACCGCTTCCTCGATCGCCTGATCGATGACCCAGCGGGCCTGGCGCAGATGCCGCACATCGACTACGTGCGCGAGGCCGGCAGCGAAGGCATCGAGCTGGTGATGTGGTTGATCGCACGCGGTGCGATGGCCGACGTGGCCGGCGGCCCGAAGCCGAAGGTGGCGCATCGCTTCTATCACGTGCCGGCGAGCAACACCGCCGTCGGCCATCTGGTGCTGGAGAACTGAATGACGATCCAAGTGGCATTGGCCGGGGCAGGGGCCTTCGGCATCAAGCACATCGACGCGATGAAGCAGATCGCCGACGTGAAGGTGATCTCGGTGGTCGGACGGGAGCACGGCAAGACCCAGGAGGTGGCCGACAAGTACGGCATCAAACACGTGACCACGGATCTCGCCGACAGCCTGAAGATCAAGGAGGTCGACGCCGTCATCCTCTGCACGCCGACGCAGATGCACGCCTCGCAAACCCTGGCCTGCCTGGCCGCGGGCAAGCATGTGCAGGTCGAAATCCCGCTGTGCGACGCGCTCAAGGACGGCCAGGCCGTGGTCGCTGCGGCCAAGGGCTCCGGCAAGGTGGCGATGTGCGGGCACACGCGGCGCTTCAACCCGAGCCACCAGTGGGTGCGCAAGCGCATCGTCGCCGGCGAGTTCAACATCCAGCAGATGGACGTGCAGACGTATTTCTTCCGCCGCACGAACATGAATGCACTTGGCCAGCCGCGCAGCTGGACCGACCACCTGCTGTGGCACCACGCCGCACACACGGTGGATCTGTTCGCCTATCAGGCGCGCTCGCCGATCGTGAAAGCCAACGCGGTCCAGGGGCCGATCCATCCGCACCTGGGCATCGCGATGGACATGAGCATCCAGCTGAAAGCCGCCAACGGCGCGATCTGCACGCTGAGCCTGAGCTTCAACAACGAGGGCCCGCTGGGTACGTTCTTCCGCTACATCGGCGACACCGCCACCTACATCGCGCGCTACGACGATCTCTTCAACGGCAAGGACGAGAAGATCGACGTCTCCAAGGTCGACGTCTCGATGAACGGCATCGAGCTGCAGGATCGCGAGTTCTTCGCGGCGATCCGCGAGGGCAGGGAGCCCAACGCCAGCGTGGCGCAGGTGCTGCCCTGCTACGAGGTGCTGCACCAGCTGGAGCAGCAGCTGGCGTGACCGTGCAGGGCGCACGCGCCCTTTTGATTCAGGGCAAATCAGGCGCCACGCGCGGCCTCACGATGCGGGCATCCGAATCAAGCAGAGGAGCGGACATGTCTGCCAAGCCAGACGACGACATTCCAGGCACGCAGTTGTTCGACGGCCGCATGGCACGCAAAGGCTATGCGCTGAACAAGATGTGCTATTCGTTCAACGACGCCGCGAACCGTGCGGCGTTCAAGCAAGACGAAGAGGCGTACTGCACTCGCTTCGGGTTGAGCCCGGAGCAGCGTGCGGCCATCAAGGCGCGCAACGTGCTGCAGCTGCTGGCCGCCGGCGGCAACGTGTACTACCTCGCCAAGTTTGCCGGCATCTTCGGGCTCGATGTGCAGGACATCGGTGCCCAGCAGACCGGCATGACCAAGGATCAATTCAAGGCCAAGCTCTTGGCCGCCCGGGGGTAAGGCCATGGCCCGAATCATCGGATCCGTCTCCATGTCGCATGTGCCGTCGATCGGCGGCGCGATCGCCAGGAAGCTGCAGGAAGACCCGTACTGGAAGCCGTTCTTCGACGGGTTTCCGCCGGTGCGCCAGTGGCTGGCGAGCGAGAAGCCCGACGTGGCCGTCGTGATCTACAACGACCACGGGCTGAACTTCTTTCTCGACAAGATGCCCACCTTTGCCGTGGGCGCCGCACCCGAGTACCGCAGCACGGACGAGGGCTGGGGCATCCCGACCATGCCATCGTTCCCTGGCGAACAGGAGCTTTCCTGGCATCTCATCGAGTCGCTGGTCGGCGAGAACTTCGATATCACCACCTGCCAGGAGATGGTGGTCGACCACGCATTCACACTCCCGATGGCGCTGCTGTGGCCCGACCAGAAGTGGCCGGTGAAGGTGGTGCCGGTGTGCATCAACACCGTGCAGTTCCCGCTGCCGAGCGCGGCGCGCTGCTATGCGTTGGGCGAGGCCGTGGGGCGGGCGGTCCGCAGCTGGAACAGCGACGCCAGGGTCCTCATCATGGGGACGGGTGGGCTATCGCACCAGCTCGACGGTGAACGCGCCGGCTTCATCAACAAGGATTTCGATCTCCGTTTCCTGGAGAGCCTTCAGCACGACCCGACTTGGGCCACGAACTACTCGATCAAGGAGCTCGTGAGGCAGACCGGCACGCAGGGCGTGGAGTTGGTGATGTGGCTCGCAGCCCGTGCGGCGCTCGGCGAGCGCGTGAAGAAGGTGCACGGCAATTACCACATCCCGATCAGCAACACCGCCTCGGGTGTGCTGGCGCTTCAGACGGTCTGACCGCCCGCGGCAGTGCGGGTATTGCAGCAGGGGGCACGCAGCGGTAGCGCGTCATTGCTGCGCGTTTGTATTTTAGTTAACATAATACACATTGTCGCGCATATGAAGAAGGGCTCGACCCTCACGCAGCGGTCGAAGGCCCGCTATCGAGCGAGACGCCGGATCAATACAGCGTGATGCCTGGCTGCACATCGGCGCTGTCGACCTGCTGGTCGAAGTCCTGCTGCGCA
>JAEUPI010000196.1 GCA_016790175.1 Burkholderiaceae bacterium
TTCGAGGACAGGTTCTTCGCAGGCATCAAGGGATACAACTCTCTGATGCGGTCGTTGGCTCTATACAAGGCCTTTTCGAATCACAGTCACCTGCTGATATCCCAGACTGACGCATTGGTGATTTCGGATCAGCTGGATTACTGGTGCAAGCGCGACTTCTCCTATGTCGGCGCGCCTTGGTTCGTCGGCGGCAGCGAACCGCGACAGCCATTGAAGTTCCTCGGTGTCGGCAATGGTGGATTCTCCCTGCGACGGATCAGCGACTTCCTGCGCGTCCTGGCCACACCGAAGCGCATTCCCAACTTCATCAAGTCGCAGGCTGACGGCAAGGTGGGCCTTCTGGGCCTACCGAGACGGATCAAGCATGAGCGATGGTTCGCGTACAACGTCGAACCATTCTTCCCGACGTCGAACGAGGACCAGTTCTGGGGCATCCTGGTTCCGGCCGTCTACCCGTTCTTCCGGGTTCCGAGGCCTGAGGAGGCCGTTGGATTCGCGTTCGAAGTGGCCCCGCGTCTGCTGTTCGAAATGAATGGGCACGAGCTTCCATTCGGGTGTCACGCCTGGGAGCGGTGCGACCGGGAGTTCTGGGAAGAGAAGCTCCCGTTCCTGAGGCCATACGCCCAGGAACTTCCCGCTTCATCGACGTAGCACGTAGCGCAAGCCGAACCAGGCCCGCAACAGGCCGCGCTGCAGTTGGGTTGAGATTTTCCTGCGCGGACGCACGCGCTTGGCCTGGCCGAGTTGGTCGGACAGGCCGGCAGCGGTAGCACTCGCTTGAAGCGCCTCGTCGCCCGCGTGACGTGCGAGCAGGGATTTCAGGGCAAGTCCGAGGTCGCTCGGGCAGGAGGAGCCGAACGGTTCAAGGTTGTCTGGCCAAGGATAGAAACTGTGGACCAGAGCCCAGACTTCGGATGTGTCCAGCGACGGAAACCGCAATGCAACCAACTGCGCGCACTCTTCAACGTGACGCCCGAGGTCACTGGACATGCCGCCCGAGGCGTAGTGGACCGTCGGCGCTGCACGGTAGACGATCCGCACGCCAGCATCGAACGCCGCGCACAGCCAGCGTGTGTCGGCAACGATCCGGAATCGCGTGTCATAAGGTCCGGTGAGTGCCAAGGCGGCGGGAGTGGCATAGACACCGTTGTGGCAGATCTTCGGGCAGCGTAGCCACGACCCGGCGTCGAGCCGGCCGGGCAGCCACAGCTTGCGACGCTGCCGATCGTGCAGCCATGCCGAGGTCAAGATCATCACGGGTGCCGAGGTCTCGGCTCCCGATTTGCATTGAATCAAGGTTGTGGCAGCCAGTCGGGCTGCATCCGGCGTCAACCAGTCGTCGGCGTTGAGCACACAGACCAGGTCACCCCGGACCATGGACAGCGCCTTGTTCAACGCGGGGTACAAGCCCTCATCTGGTTCGGAGACGTAGTAGTCGATCTGCGCTGCGTGCGCCTCGATGATGTCCCGTGTGCCATCGTCGGATAGGCCATCGACGACGATATGCTCGACCGCTTCCCATTGCTGCTCTCGCACGCTAGACAGCGTGCGCTCGAGCGTGGCCCTGGCATTGCGCACGACGGTGACATAGCTGACGAGAGGTCGTCTCGGTCCGCCCCGTTTGCAGCGGCCGGGGTCATCGAGGCGCAATCCACCCTCGATTCGGCCAGCGTATGCAGCTCGGGCTCCGGTGATCTGCCGAGCGGGCGTCAATGCGGCTACGTCATCCACACGTTCCATGATAGCCAGCATCGATAATTCGGCAGCATGCACATCGACTGTAGTGGCCATCCCGACTCCACGCCCCGGACTCGTGTCGCTGGCGGCATGGTGGCCGTGAGGGTGAATGGCGCGCTCACGGTGGAGGGTTGACGAGAATGGCGTCACCGCAGCCTGCGAACTGCGAAGTGCTCGTCAGCCTGGGCCGCTCGGCGCCTGGCGATGGGGGCATCTTCGAATTCTCCTCGCAGCTGATCCAACGGGTCGTGGCTGCTGCACCGGCCTGGCGAGATTTGCACGGTGTCCGCTTCACCGTTCACCTGCGCGAAGATCTCATTGGCCTGTTCGGTCCCGCGGTCGGATATCTGCCGATGACGCGCTGGCAGCGCCTGCGACACGTTCAACCACGACGCTACGCGCTGTGGCACTCGCTTCACCAACTCAACAAGACGCGACCACCGGCCGGCTGCGGAATCCGCCTCCTGACCGTTCACGACCTGAACTACCTTTACGGCCGCAACGCGTTCTCAACCTGGCGCCACCACCGGCGCATGCGAGCTCTGCTGGCACGAACTGATCAGGTGGTTGCAGTCAGCCAATACACGGCCGACGATGTTCGCCGCCATCTCGGCTGGACCGGCCCGCTGGAGGTGATTCACAACGGCGCGCGCGACCTGTCGCACGATGCGCAGGCGCCATTGCCCGGTCGCGAGCCGGGTGGCCGCCCGTTCCTGTTCCACCTGAGCCGCATGTCGCCGTCGAAGAACCCGCAGGCGATTCTCGGCCTCGCGGCCGCATGGCCCGAGATGGACTTCGTGCTGTGCGGCCCGCCGAGCGACGATGCCCAGGCGCTGTGCGCCCGGCCGCAGCCGCCGAACGTGAGCTTTCATCTCGGCATCAGCGACGCGCAGAAGGCCTGGGCCTACGCGCATTGCGCGGGCTTCGTGTTTCCGTCGCTGACCGAGGGCTTCGGACTGCCGCCGATCGAGGCGATGCATTTCGGCAAGCCGGTGTTCCTGTCGCGGCTGACCTGCCTGCCCGAAATCGGCGGCGAGGCGGCGCACTATTTCGACGACTTCGAGCCCGCCTCGATGCGCCGTGTGGTCGAGGCCGGCCTCGTGGCTCACCAGCAGCCCGGCGCAGCGCAGGCCGTTCGCGCGCATGCGGCGCGATTCAACTGGGACGCTGCCGCGGCGGCCTATCTCGCCTTGTACCGCCGACTGCTCGGTTTGCCGCCCGAGTGATCGGGGCGCAGATTCAGTGCGGCCGCTGCAGCAGCCGGCGCCCGAGGTCGATCACGTCGTCGACCGACGGCCACTGCCCGGGTTCGGATTGCGGGCACACATGCACGTCGGGTCCCCACGGCCCCCATTGCGCCACGTCGGTCGGCCCCAGCACGCTGAGCAACGGCGCATTCACCGCGGCCGCCAGATGGCCCGGGCCGGTGTCGTTGGACACCATCAGGGCGCAGGACTTCAGCAGCGCCGCGTATTCACCCAGGTTCACGCGTTCGAGGATCACGGTGTCTGGAAAATGTTGCCGCGCCTCGTCGACTTCATTCGGGCCGGGGCACAACACGAGAGGCCGCTGCCAGGCGCGCGCTGCTGCGACGGCAAATGCGGCAAACAGCGGCCAGCGCTTGTCGCGACCGTCGTAGGTGCCGCCGGCGAATGGACACAGCAGCACGAACCCCGGAGCCATTCGCGCCGCCGCCAGGCGCCGCTGCGCGGCCTCTATCGCCGCGGGCTCCACACGCAGATCGATCGAACGCGGCGGCGGCTGCCCGTGTGCGCCCGTCAGCTCGCACGCCAGCTGCCAGTAGGCCTGCAGTTCGTGCACGCCGCGCGGCCGCGGCAGGCATCGATGCAGCAACAGGCGCCGACCTTCGTAGGCATAGCCCAGGCTGCGCAGACCCACCAGGCGCGATTCGAGCGCGCTGGAGAACGAGAAGGGCAGCAGCAGCGAGTTGACGCGGCGCCCGAAACTCGGATCAGCGGCCTGGGCCTCCTGCTTCAGGCGCCTCAACAATGCGATGCGATCGCGCCGCTGCGCCGGCATCGGCATGACCTCCCAGCCTTCGCCGGCCAGCAGCGCGCCGGCCCAGGGTTTGCCCAGCAGCTGCAGCCGGTAGCCGTGCAACTGCAGAAGGCGAAGCGCGGGAACGCCCAGCACCACGTCGCCGACCCAGTGGCGCAGGCGCACGATCAATGGCCGATCGGCGCCCGACATCACCGTGCCTGGCGCTCCAGCCACAACTGCGCGATGGCATAGCGCAGCCGGCGCCACTCGTTGCCCAGCCGATAGGCGTAGGTCGACCATCGGCGCGACCAGTGGAACTTGCGTGAGGCACCGGGCGTCGCTGCCGTGATCGTCGTGGCCACCTGCGCGTCGTGCCGCGCCGCCAGCGGACTGACCATGCGCACCTTGAGCCCGAAATGCCAGCCCTGGTCGAAGACATGGTCGTAGGGCAGGGACATCGGCAACAGGCCGTCGACATAGGCCTGCGCTGCACGGCGATTGACCACGTAGGCGCTCGAGCCGGTGCAGCGCGAGAGCATCACCGCCAGCCCGTGCCGGCCGGTCAGCCGGGCCACCCGCACCGGCGTGCCCGAGTGCACGCCGGAGATCTTCACCATGTCCCATCGATCGGGGCAGCCGAGCAAAGCCTGGAGCACCTGCGGCAGCTCGGGTTCAGGCTGCACGTCGTCTTCGAGGATCAGCGCGGCGTCGGCTTCGGTGGCCAGGAATGCGTGCATGGCCTTCACGTGCGACAGATAGCAGCCCAGTTCGCCGGGCAGCGAGCTCATGCCGTGCCGGCGCCGGTAGGTCGCCTCGTCGAGCGAACGGATGCGCTCGTCGTCACTCAGCTGTCGCCCGTCGACCGCCGCCACCCGCGTGAAAGGCAGACCCAGCTGCCCCAGGCTTTGCGCGATACGCTCGAGCCGGTCGGCCGAGCGATCCAGGTTGATCACGAAGGTCTGCAGCGCAGACATGCCTGCGGGCGAAGGCGCATCAGCGGGCCGCCGACAGTGACGATTCCGTCGCGCGAGCGAATCCGCCACTGTGGCTGCCCTGCGACGTTGTGCACCGTCCGATGCGGATAATCCATGCCTTCGATCGTAACAGCCGACCATGACCGAGCGTCCCATTGCCGCGGCCGAGCTGACGGCCCGACACGACCGCTGGCTCGCCTCGGCCGGCTGGCCGGACACGCCGGCCGACGACAGCGGCACGGACCTCTGGCACTGGATCCTGACGAATCATCGCTTCAACAGCCGGCTGTGGGCCGAGGAGGACCTGGCCCGCCGCACGCAGGTCGGCGACAGCGAGATCGCCGGCAACAAACGCGCGATCGACCGCTTCAATCAGGCGCGTAACGACGCGACCGAACGCGTCGACGAACTGCTGCTGACGGCGCTCGGGCTGGTCGATCCGGCATCGGCCCGCACCGACTCGCCGGTATCCACCGTGCCGGCCGGTTCGCGGCTCAACAGCGAAACGGCCGGAAGCATGATTGATCGCCTGTCGATCCTGGCGCTGAAGGTCCATGCGATGCACCGGCAGACCTTGCGCACCGATGTCGACGATTCGCATCGCGCCAGCAGCCGCGACAAGCTGGCTCGCCTGCATCAGCAGCGCGCCGACCTGGCCGGCTGCCTCGACGCGCTGCTGGCCGACTGCGTCGCCGGGCGCGCGCACTTCAAAGTCTATCGTCAGTTCAAGATGTACAACGACCCGCGCTTCAATCCCGCGCTGGTGCGCGAGCGCGGCGCGAAGGGTTGACCGGTGAATCCGATCCGTCTGCTGGTGGTCAAGACCTCGTCGATGGGCGACGTGGTGCACACGCTGCCTGCGATCAGCGACATCCGCCGCGCATTCCCGGTGGCGCACATCGACTGGTTGGTCGAAGCCTCGTTCGCAGCCATTCCGCGCATGCACGCCGGCGTCACGCGCGTGCTGCCGATGCAGTGGCGCCGCTGGCGCAAGAAGCTGGGCGCATCGGCCACCTGGCAGGCGATGCGCGAGCTGCGAAGCCAGCTGCGCGAGCAGCCCTACGACTGCGTCATTGACTTCCAGGGCCTGCTCAAGAGCGCGATCTGGGCCCGCCAGGCCAATGGCCCGGTGCTCGGCTACGACCGCGCCAGCGCACGCGAGGCCCTGGCGGCGTTCTTCTACGCGCGCAGCGCCCGGGTGCCGCGCGAACTGCATGCGGTGCAGCGTTGCCGGCTGCTGGCCGCGGCACATTTGGGTTATCCGCCTCCCGAAACGCTGCCCACGTTCGGCCTGCAACCGCCGCAGAAGACGGCGTGGAAGCCGCGCGGCGAATGTGCCGCGCTGATTCCCTGTGCCAGCCGGCCCGAGAAGATCTGGCCCGAGGCGCGCTGGATCGCCGTGGGCCGGCGACTCAAGTCCATGGGTCTGTCACCGCTGGTGATCTGGGGCACCGAGGAGGAACAGGTCCGTGCCGAGCGCATCGCCGCCGGCTGCGAAGGCGAAGTGCCACCGTTCATGAACGTGCAGGACATGGCGGCGTTGCTGGCCACTGCACGCCGCGTGATCGGCCTGGATACCGGCTTCACCCATCTGGCGGCCGCGATGGGCAAGCCGACGATCGGCATCTACTGCGACCACGAGCCCGGTCTGGCCGGCATCGTGGGGCCAGGCGGCGTGGCCAGCGTCGGTGGCAAGGGACAGGTGCCATCGCAGCAGGAGGTGCTGGCGCTGGTGGAGCAGCAGCGGGCGCTGCGCTGAAGCCTCCTTAGAGTTCCTCGATGCGCTGCGGCGGAAAGGTGTCCCAGCCCAGGCAACCCGGGCACTGCCAGAAATGCTGCTGCGCCTCGAATCCGCAGGCGGCACATCGGTAGCGTCGCAGTGGGCGAGCGGCCCGTGACACTGCTTCGCGCACCTCGCGCAACGCGCTCGGATCCTGCAGCGCCTCGGGCGTATCGAGCACTTCGAGCGCAGCCGACAGCGAGGGTTGCTGTTGCAGTAGCGCGCGGGCCCGGCCGGCAGCGTAGCCGGCAGCGGCTGCCTCGGGCCGCGCCGCATCGATCCGGCGCAGCGCCTGCAGCAGATCGATGCTGGGTTGCTGGTCGTGCCGGCGCTGAATCAGTTCGCGTGCCGCATCGGCACGGTCACCGGCCAGCGCCGCCGTGGCCATCTCGTCGGCCAGCAGCGCCAGCATGGCCGGTGCCACGGCGATGAGCGCGGCATAGCTCGCGTACGCACGCCCGGCATCACCGGACTGCTGCGCGCGCCGCGCCGCGATCAGCAACGGTCGAGGGGCCTGCGGCGCCACCCGGCGCGCCTGCTCGAGGGCCTCTTCGGCAGCTGCGGCATCGCCACGATCGACCGCCTGCTGCGACAGCTCGCACCAATGGTGCGCGATGCGTGTGGCATACGAGCCGGTGCCGCTGGCCTCGAGCTGCGTGGCCAGATCGGCCGCGGTGCGCCAGTCCCGGGCGCGCTCGGCGAGCGACAGTCGTGCCAGCCTCGCCTCGAGTTCGTAGGCGGTGCCATCGAGCGCCCGATAAGCGGCGTCGGCACGGTCGAGCAATCCGGCCTTCACGAAGTCCTGCGCCAGCGCGTGTTGCGCCCGCGCGCGCTCGGCGGCGGGCAGGTCGCCGCGTTGCAGCAGGTGCTGGTGCACGCGCACCGCGCGCTCGAACTCGCCGCGGCGCCGGAACAGATTGCCGAGGGCGAAGTGCAGCTCCGCGGTGTCTGGGTCGGCCTGTACGGCTTCGATGAAGGCGTCGATCGCCTTGTCGTGCTGCTCGTTGAGCAGCAGGTTCAGGCCCTTGAAATACGCCTTCGGTGCTGCTCGATCGCTGCGCCGCCATTGCCGCAGATCGAGCCGGGATCCGATCCAGCCGAGCGCAAAGGCCACGGGCAGTCCGATGAGCAGCCACTGCAGGTCGAAGTCGAACATCGTGCTGTGAACGGCTCTACAAGCCTTCGCGCGGCGGATGCTCGAAGCTGATGTCCGAAGGCGAGCTGGTGGTCGGTCCGGCCACGGTCGGCGCCGGCACGGCCGGCGTGCGCGCCTGGCGCTGGGCCTGGCGCCGGTGGCGCCACCAGCGAGGCACCATGGCGAACACGCCGAGCGCCACGCCGGCGGCAAAGGCGACCAGCACGACGATCACCTGCGGGGCCTGCCAGCTGGAGCCGAAGAACCAGTGGATCGTCACCGGCTGCTGGTTGTTCAACGCGAACGCGAACAGCGTAAAGAAGATGAAGCCACGGACGAGCCAAGTCAGGATGCGCATCGCGCGCGCATTCTACGAACGCGGGCTTGGCGGCACGGCCGCCGGCAGGCCGCCGTCAAGGCGAGGCCGAGTTCGTCGTCGATGTCGCGGCGGCAGTCGGTTCGTCGGCCGGAAGCCGCTGGTCGACCGATTCACGCAACGCCTTGCCCGGTTTGAAGTGCGGCACCAGCTTCTCCGGGATCGGAACCTGTGCGCCGCTGCGCGGGTTGCGCCCCACGCGCGGCGGGCGACGGTTGATCGAGAAGCTGCCGAAGCCACGGATCTCGATGCGGTGCCCGCGCGCGAGGGCGTCGGTCATCGCATCGAGGATGGTCTTGACCGCGAACTCGGTGTCGCGCTGCGTGAGCTGCGCGAACCGCTCAGCGAGCCGGGCAACCAGGTCCGAACGCGTCATGGCGGCGAAACGCTGACGAGGCAGGCTAACGCCCTACTCCTTCTGATTGTCCAGCTTGGCCCGCAGCAGCGCGCCGAGGCTGGTGGTGCCTGCCGTCTCGCGCTCGTTGCTCTGCGCGAGGCGCTGCATCGCCTCTTGCTGGTCGGCGGCGTCCTTGGCCTTGATCGACAGCTGGATCGAGCGCGTCTTGCGGTCGACGTTGACGATCATGACGTTGACCTCGTCGCCTTCCTTCAGCAGGTTGCGTGCGTCTTCCACACGGTCGCGGCTGATCTCGCTGGCCCGCAGGTAACCCGTGACGTCGGCATTGAGCTGGATTTCGGCGCCGCGCGGATCGACCGTCTTCACCGTGCCGGAGACCAGCGCGCCGCGGTCGTTGAGCGTGACGTAGCTGGTGAACGGGTCCTGGTCGAGCTGCTTGATGCCCAGGCTGATGCGCTCGCGCTCGATGTCGATGCCGAGCACGATCGCCTCGACCTCCTGGCCCTTCTTGTAGTTGCGCACCGCGGTCTCGCCGGGCTCGTTCCACGACAGGTCCGACAGGTGCACCAGGCCGTCGATGCCCTGGGCCAGGCCGACGAACACGCCGAAGTCGGTGATCGACTTGATCGGGCCCTTGACGCGGTCGCCGCGCTTGACATTGCCGGCAAACTCTTCCCACGGGTTCGGCTTGCACTGCTTCATGCCGAGGCTGATGCGGCGCTTGTCTTCGTCGATCTCGAGCACCATGACCTCGACCTCGTCGCCCATGGTGACCACCTTCGATGGTGCGACATTCTTGTTGGTCCAGTCCATCTCGGACACGTGCACCAGGCCTTCGATGCCCGGCTCGATCTCGACGAAGGCGCCGTAGTCGGCGATGTTGGTCACCTTGCCGAACAGGCGCGTGCCGCTCGGGTAGCGACGCGACACGCCGTGCCACGGGTCGTCGCCCAGCTGCTTCAGGCCCAGCGACACGCGGTTCTTCTCGGCGTCGAACTTCAGCACCTTGGCGGTCAATTCCTGGCCGACCTGCACCACCTCGGTCGGATGGCGCACGCGGCGCCAGGCCATGTCGGTGATGTGCAGCAGGCCGTCGATGCCGCCGAGGTCGACGAACGCGCCGTACTCGGTGATGTTCTTGACCACGCCATGCACGATCGCGCCTTCGGTCAGCGTCTCGAGCAGCTTGGCGCGCTCCTCGCCCATCGAGGCTTCGACCACTGCGCGGCGCGACAGCACCACGTTGTTGCGCTTGCGGTCGAGCTTGATGACCTTGAACTCCATCGTCTTGCCTTCGAACGGCGTCAGGTCCTTCACCGGACGCGTGTCGATCAGCGAGCCGGGCAGGAAGGCGCGAATGCCGTTGACCAGCACCGTGAGGCCACCCTTGACCTTGCCGGAGACGGTGCCGTTGACGAACTGGCCCGACTCGAGTGCGTTCTCCAGCGCCAGCCAGGAGGCCAGGCGCTTGGCCTTGTCGCGGCTGAGGATGGTGTCGCCGTAGCCGTTCTCGATGGCGTCGATGGCCACCGAAACGTAGTCGCCGACCTGGACCTCGACTTCGCCCTGGTCGTTCTTGAATTCGTCGATCGGAACATAGGCCTCGCTCTTGAGGCCGGCGTTGACCACCACGTAGTTGAAGTCGATGCGCACCACCTCGGCGGTGATGACCTCGCCGGCACGCATCTCGCTGCGCTTGAGCGATTCTTCGAACAGGGCGGCGAACGAATCGCCGCCGGTGGTGGCGGTTTGCATTTGAGGCATTGAGTTTCCTGAGGCCGGGCAGTGGAGGAAGAGGTGGGGCCGGCCGGTGCGTGCAACCGAGGTTGCGGGTTGGTTGAACATGTCGCCAGTGCGAATGGCGTCAGGGCTGACGCAACGATCCGGCTGGCGGGCTTCGTCGACCCAACGGCGCGCGGCGGTCAGGCCGATGCGTCGAAGGCGTAACGCTCGCTCCACCACTGCAGCACACGATCGGCAGACTGCTCGATCGTGAGCGACGAGTTGTCGAGCAACTGCGCATCCTCGGCCGGCTTCAGAGGCGAGATGGCGCGTTGACTGTCCCGCGCATCCCGCGCTTCCAGGTCGGCGCGAAGACTGTCGATGTTAGTCGAAATGCCCTTTGAAATCAATTGCTTATGGCGCCGTTCGGCGCGCATGGCGGCGCTGGCGGTCAAAAACACCTTGAGCGGCGCGTCGCGGAAGACCACGGTGCCCATGTCGCGCCCGTCGGCCACCAGGCCCGGCACCCGGCGAAACGAGAGCTGCAACGCGTGCAGGGCCTGGCGCACCGCGGGCAGGGCCGACACCTGCGAGGCCATCGCACCGACGCTCTCGTCGCGGATCGCCTCGCTGATGTCTTCGTCGTCGAGCCAGATGCGCTCGCCTTCGAAACGCAGCGCCAGACGGCTCGCCGCGCGGGCCAGCGCCGGTGCGTCGTGCGCTGCGATCCCCTGCCGCAGCGCGGCCAGCGCCGTGGTGCGGTACAGGGCACCCGAGTCGAGCTGGTGCCAGCCCAGACGTGTGGCGATCGTGGCGGCCAGCGTGCCCTTGCCCGATGCGGTGGGACCGTCGACCGTGATCACCGGGATGTCGCTGGGATCGGCCTGAACCACAGCGAACAGCGTCTCGAAATAGTCGGGGAATGTCTTGGCCACACAGCGCGGATCGAAGATGCGCATCGGCAGCGCCGCCCCGGCCAGCGGATTGAAGGCGGCGAGCGACAGGCACATCGCCATGCGGTGGTCGTCGTAGGTGTGAAAGGCCGCGCGGCGCCAGGCGATTGGGGGTTCCACCTCGATGAAGTCGGCTCCGTCGGTCACGGTGGCGCCCACGCGGCGCAGCTCGGTGGCCATGGCGGCGATGCGGTCGGTTTCCTTCACGCGCCAGCTGCCGATCTGCGTCAGCCGCGTGCGGCCGTCGGCATAGAGGGCCATCGCGGCCAGCGTCATCGCGGCGTCGGGGATGTGATTGCAGTCCAGCGTCACCGCTTTCAGCGGCCAGGTGCCGCGACGCACCTCGATCCAGCCCGGGCCGCCACTGATCTGAGCACCCATCGCGCGCGCGGCGTCGAGAAATCGGATGTCGCCCTGTATCGAATCGAGTCCCACGCCCTCGATGCGCAGCGGTGCCTCGACCGCCGCCATCGCGCCCGCCGCGATGAAGTACGACGCCGCCGACGCATCGCCCTCGACGTGAATGCTCGCAGGCGCCTTGTAGTGGCTTTCCGCGGGAATGGTGAACCGTTCGTAGCCGTCGCGCTGCACCGTGATGCCGAAGCGCTGCAGCAACGCCAACGTGATGTCGATGTAGGGCCTGGAGATCAGTTCGCCGTCGACCTCGATGCGTGCCGGCTGCTGGTCGCTCACCAGCGGCAGCGCCAGCAGCAGGGCGGTGAGGAACTGGCTGGAGACGTCGCCGCGCACCTTGATCGGTGCATCCACCACCACGCGGCCCCCCCGGTTTCCGCACAGGCGCAGCGGCGGATAACCGTCGTGACCGAGATAGTCCACCGCGCAGCCCAGCTGGCGCAGCGCATCGACCAGGTCGCCGATCGGGCGTTCGTGCATGCGCGGCACGCCGACGAGCTCGATCGTGCCACCTTGCTGAGCGACCATCAGTGCCAGCGCTGCGGTGAGCGGGCGCATCGCAGTGCCGGCATTGCCGAGAAAGAGCTTCAGCGGCGCCGCCACGACGGACGGGCTCAGCCGGCCGCCAATGCCTTGCACGTGCAGCACGTCGCCGTCGCGCTCGATGCCGCAGCCAAGCGCCTGCAAGGCATCGAGCATGACCCGCGTGTCGTCGCTTGCGAGCAGATCGTGCACCGCGGTGCGGCCTGCGCTCAAGCCGGCCAGCAGCAGGACGCGATTGGAGATGCTCTTGCTGCCGGGCAGGCGCACGCTGCCGGCGACGCGGCGCAGCGGCGGCAGATCCAGAAACGGGATGTCGTACATGCGCCGACGGCGCTTCAGCGCGAGCCGCCGCCGCCGCCGCGCGGGCCGCCCAGTTGCCAGCTGGCCCGAGCCTCGGCGGCGCTGCGAATCAGGTCTTCCAGTGCGTCGGCGTTGCCGTTCTTGATTACGAGTTCCATCGCATCGAGCGTGCTGCGAAAGCGTGCCGACTGCTTGAGGATCTCCTCGCGGTTGGCCATCAGGATGTCGCGCCAGATCGTCGGGTCGCTCGCCGCGATGCGGGTGAAGTCGCGGAAGCCGGGGCCGGCGAGCGAAAGAAAATCGCGACCGGCCGGCTGGTTGACCACCGCGCTGAAGTAGGCAAACGCCAGCAGGTGGGGCAGATGGCTCACCGAGGCGAAGGCCGCGTCGTGGTTCTCCGGCGTCATGCGCAGGACCTGGGCGCCCACGGCGGCCCAGATGTCGGTGGCTTTCTGCACCAGCTCGGGCGAGGTTTGAGGCAGCGGCGTCAGGATCACCTGGCGCCCGGCGTAGAGCGCCGCATCGGCGTTCTGGACCCCGGCCACCTCCTTGCCGGTGATCGGGTGCGCCGGCACGAACGAGGGCACACGGTCCTTCAGCACTCGGCGTGCGGCATCGACCACGTCGCGCTTGGTGGAGCCGACGTCCATGAACAGCACGCCAGGCTCCACCAGGTGGCGGATCGCCTTGAACGTGACCTCGGTGGCGGCCACCGGCACCGCGATCAGCACGATGTCGGAGCCCGACACGGCGAGCAGCGCCGACTCGGCAGCGACGTCGATCACGCCCATGCGCTTGGCGCGATCGGTGGTGGAGGGGGACTTGCTGTAGCCGATGACGCGCTTGACGAGACCGCCGCGCTTCAGCGCCAGCGCGAACGAGCCGCCCATCAGGCCGCATCCGATCACGCCGAGCTGGTTGAACATGTCAGTGTGCTGGTGGCTCAGTGCACGTCGACCGGATAGGCGCCGAGCAGCTTGAAGAACTCGCAGGCTTCGCGCAGCTCGCGCAGCGCCGTGCCGACCACCGGATCGTCCGGGTGGCCCTGGATGTCGATGTAGAAGTAGTACTCCCACTGGCCCGAGCGCGCCGGCCTCGACTCGATGCGCGACATCGACACGCCGTGCCGTTTCAGCGGCACCAGCATGTCGTGCACCGCGCCGGGCTTGTTCGCGACCGAGACGATCAGGCTGGTGCAGTCGTGTCCCGACGAGCGGGGCATCGGATGATGGTCCGGGTGGGCCACGATCGCGAAGCGCGTGCGGTTGTGCGGATCGTCCTGGATCGCCGGCGCCAGCACATGAAGACCCCATTCGCTGCCGGCGCGCTCGCTGGCGATCGCGGCCAGCGCTGGATCGAGGCTGGCCAGACGCGCGCCCTCGGCATTGCTCGTCACCGGGCGCCGCTCCACGTCGGGCAGATGGTGGCTCAGCCAGGCATGGCATTGCGCAAGCGCCTGCGGATGTGCGCACACGGCCTGGATGCCGTGCAGCGAGTTGTCCTTGCGCAGCAGATTGTGGCGAACGAAGAGGCTTGTTTCGCCGACGATGAACAGCGGCGTCGTCAGCAGCACGTCGAGCGAGCGGGCGACCACGCCTTCGGTGGAGTTCTCCACCGGCACAACGCCGAAGTCCGCCGCGCCGGCGCCGGTGGCGCGGAACACCTCGTCGATGTTGGCGCACGGTACATGCTGGATCGACGAGCCGAAGTAGCCCAACGCGGCCAGCTCGCTGAAAGTGCCGGCCGGGCCGAGATAGGCCACGCGCGTCAACGTCTCGAGCGCGCGGCAGGCCGACATGATCTCGCGCCAGATCGGCGCGATGCTTTCGGTGCGCAGCGGGCCGGCGTTGGTGCGCTTGAGCGCGTCGATCACCTGCGCTTCGCGGTCGGGTCGAAAGGCGACGGAGCCTTCGCGCTTCTTCAGCTCACCCACCTGCTGGGCCACCGCCGCACGACGGTTCAGCGCCGCGAGGAGTTCGCGGTCGATCGCGTCGATGCGCTCGCGCAGCGCGAGCAACTCGGCAGGAGCAGTTGGGGCAGCAGGTGCGGCGGGATCGGCCATGGGAAGCTGCGGCGATTGTCCCACGCGCGGGCTGGGCGGTGCCGTGGCGCTGGCCGTGCCGCAGGGCACGTGCGGCGCCATCAGGCGGCCGGATCGGGGGTGTCGCTGCCGGTCGCGGAATCGGCATCCGCGTCCGGATCGCCGCTGTCGCCCTGGCCGTCGTTGGCGTCGTTCTCGACGATGCGCTGCAGGCCGGAGAGCTTGGCGCCGTCGTCCAGGGCGATCAGCGTGACACCCTGCGTCGCACGACCCATCTCGCGGATCTCGGCGACCCTCGTGCGCACCAGCACGCCACGGTCGGTGATCAGCATGATCTCGTCTTCCGGCCGCACCAGCGTCGCCGCCACGACCTTGCCGTTGCGCTCGCTTTGCTGGATGGCGATCATGCCCTTGGTGCCGCGGCCGTGGCGTGTGTACTCGACGATCGAGGTGCGCTTGCCGTAGCCGTTCTCGGTGGCGGTGAGCACGCTCTGCGACTCGTCTTCGGCCACCAGCATCGCGATCACACGCTGTCCGTCCTCGAGCATCATGCCGCGCACGCCGCGCGCCTGGCGGCCCATCGCCCGCACGTCGTCCTCGTCGAAGCGGACGGCCTTGCCGCCATCGCTGAACAGCATCACGTCATGCTTGCCGTCGGTGAGTGCGGCACCGATCAGGTAGTCGCCCGGATCGAGGTCCACCGCGATGATGCCGGCCTTGCGCGGGTTGGCGAAGTCGTCGAGCGCGGTCTTCTTCACCGTGCCGAGCGCGGTGGCCATGAACACGAAGTGATCGGCCGGGAAGCTGCGCGCCTCGCCGGTCAGCGGCAGCACGACGGTGATCTTCTCGTCGGCCTGCAGGGGGAACATGTTGACGATGGGCTTGCCGCGGCTGGCCCGGCCGCCTTGGGGCACCTCCCACACCTTGAGCCAGTAGACGCGACCCCGGTTGGAGAAGCACAGGATCCAGTCGTGGGTGTTGGCGATGAAGAGTTGGTCGATCCAGTCGTCTTCCTTGGTCACCGCGGCCTGCTTGCCGCGCCCGCCGCGGCGCTGCGCACGGTACTCGGATAACGCCTGGCTCTTGATGTAGCCGGTGTGCGACAGCGTGACCACCATGTCGGTGGGCGCGATCAGGTCTTCGGTGCCCAGCTCCTGGATGTTGCGCTCGATCACGCTGCGGCGCGCACCGAGCCGGGTCTGGCCGAATTCCTGGCGCAGCGCCATCAACTCGTCGGAGATGATGTGCGTGACGCGCTCGGGCTTGCTCAGGATGTCGAGCAGGTCGGCGATCTGCGTCATCACATCCTTGTACTCGCCGATGATCTTGTCCTGCTCCAGGCCGGTCAGGCGCTGCAACCGCATCTGCAGGATCTCGTTGGCCTGGTCGTCAGACAGGCGGTACAAGCCGTCGAACTGCAGTCCGTATTGCGGCGGCAGGCCCTCGGGCCGGTAGGCGGCGCGGCCACCCGGCGTGTCTGCCTCGGCCCGCGCGAGCATCTCGCGCACCAGGGAGGAGTCCCAACCCTTGCTCATCAAGGCCGCCTTGGCCACCGGCGGTGTCGGCGAGGTCTTGATCAGCTCGATGAACTCGTCGATGTTGGCCAAGGCCACGGCCAGGCCTTCGAGCACGTGGCCGCGTTCTCGCGCCTTGCGCAATTCATAGGTCGTGCGCCGGGTGACCACCTCGCGCCGGTGCTCGAGGAAGATCTCGACCAGCTGCTTGAGGTTGCACAACCTGGGCTGGCCATCGACCAGCGCCACCATGTTGATGCCGAAGGTGTCTTGCAGCTGCGTCTGCTTGTACAGGTTGTTCAGCACCACCTCGGGCACTTCGCCGCGCTTGAGCTCGATCACGACCCGCATGCCGGACTTGTCGGACTCGTCCTGGATGTGGCTGATGCCGTCGATCTTCTTGTCGTGGACGAGCTCGGCGATGCGCTCGAGCAGCGTCTTCTTGTTCACCTGGTAGGGGATCTCGTCGACGATGATCGCCTGGCGCTGGCCGCGGTCGATGTCCTCGAAGTGGCACTTCGCGCGCATCACCACCTTGCCGCGGCCGGTGCGGTAGCCCTCGCGCACGCCGGCCAGGCCGTAGATGATCCCGGCGGTCGGGAAGTCCGGCGCCGGAATGATCTCCATCAGCTCGTCGACGCCCGCGCCCGGGTTCTTGAGCAGGTGCAGGCAGGCGTCGACCACCTCGTTCAAGTTGTGCGGCGGGATGTTGGTGGCCATGCCCACCGCGATGCCGGCGCTGCCGTTCACCAACAGGTTGGGCAGCTTGGTCGGCAGGACCAGCGGCTCCTTCTCGCTGCCGTCGTAGTTGGGGCCGAAGTCGACGGTTTCCTTGTCGATGTCGGCCAGCATCTCGTGCGCGACCTTGGCCAGGCGGATCTCGGTGTAGCGCATCGCCGCCGCGTTGTCGCCATCGACGCTGCCGAAATTGCCCTGGCCGTCGACGAGCATGTGGCGCAGCGAGAAGTCCTGCGCCATGCGCACGATGGTGTCGTACACCGCGGTGTCGCCGTGCGGGTGGTACTTGCCGATCACGTCGCCGACGATGCGCGCGCTCTTCTTGTAGGGGCGGTTCCAGTCGTTGTTCAGCTCGTGCATCGCGTAGAGCACCCGGCGATGCACCGGCTTGAGACCATCGCGCGCGTCGGGCAGCGCGCGGCCGACGATCACGCTCATCGCGTAATCGAGATACGAACGCCGCATCTCCTCTTCGAGACTGACGGCGAGGGTTTCCTTGGCGAACTGGGTCATGCGGATGCGGCGCGCGGCGCCTGCTGCAGGTGCACCGCATGCCCGTCGATGGCGCGGCGAAGGGCGGATTCTAAGGGCCTACCCCGTGTCGCAGCTTCGCAACAACAGCGCCCGAGCGGCCGGGGCACCGGGCCAAAATGCAGAGGCACCAAGGCCCTATGGCACAATCATCGCGGTCACAGTGTGGAAGGTTCGCACACGCGGGCCTTTGACAGTATCAATCGATCCTGGACTGGGACGTATCGCAGGCAACTGCGGCTTTCCCCCTTGAGAGGAGAACCATGAAGAAACTGAACAAGGTGGCGATGCTCTTCGCATCGGCAGCTCTTGTTGCGCC
>JAEUPI010000230.1 GCA_016790175.1 Burkholderiaceae bacterium
TCCTTGAAGTACTGCTCCAGCGTGTCGCGCACGCAGTCTTCGATGCGGCGACTGCTCATGCCACCTGCCGCAGCGTGTCGTCGTTAGCCGCCGTGCCGCCGGCCGGCCACAGCGTGTGCGCCTCGCCCAGATCGGCGAAGAAACGCGCGACGGCAGCGACCTGCGCCTCGCAGGTGTCGAGAGCATTCATCTGCGCGCGGAACGCCTCGCCCCCCGGCAGTTCGCGCACGGCCCAGCCGATGTGCTTGCGTGCGCTGCGCACGCCGGTGAACTCGCCATACAGCCGATAGTGATCGTGCAGATGCTCGACCAGCCAGCGCGCGACGTCGACCGTGCGCGGCGGCGCGAGCGGCAAGCCGGTGTCGAGAAAGTGGGCGATCTCGCGAAAGATCCACGGCCTGCCCATCGCCGCGCGGCCGATCATCAGCGCGTCGGCACCGGTGGCTGCGAGCACGGCACGTGCCTTGGCCGGCGAATGAATGTCGCCGTTGGCGACCACCGGCACCTGCACGCGGCTCTTCACGGCGGCAATGGTGTCGTACTCGGCCTCGCCGCCATAGCCCTGCGTGCGCGTGCGGCCGTGCACGGTGATCATCGCGACGCCGGCCTCGGCCGCGGCACGGGCCAGGCGCACCGCATTGCGCTCGTGCAGGCTGCGGCCGGTGCGCATCTTCAGCGTCACCGGCACGCCGCGTGGTGCGCAGGCGGCCACCACCGCCTCGATGATCGCCAGCGCGAGCGGCTCGTCGCTCATCAGCGCCGAGCCGGCAAACACGTTGCACACCTTCTTGGCCGGGCAACCCATGTTGATGTCGATCACCTGCGCGCCGCGGTCGATGTTGTATCGCGCGGCATCGGCCATCTCGGCCGGATCGACGCCGGCGATCTGCACCGCGATCGGCTCGACTTCGCCGCGATGGTCGGCGCGGCGCGAGGTCTTCAGCGTGTGCCACAGCTCGCGCTTGCTCGTCACCATCTCGCTGACCGCATAGCCAGCGCCGAGGCGCTTGCACAGGGTGCGAAACGGCCGATCGGTCACGCCGGCCATCGGGGCGACGAACAGCCTGTTCGGCAGCGCGATCGGGCCGATGTGCATGGGCAGTGTTGGGGGGCGATCCGAGGGGGGAGGGCGAGTATAGGCGTGTGCCCTGTCGCGGCGGACTGCGGGCGCGCAAGCGCGCGCTGTTGCCATCGCGATAATGCCCGCGGTGGAAGCCTGGCTCGAACCGCTGCTCGCTGCGCTGGCGCTGCCGAAATTCGGGCTCAGCACCGTTTTCGTGGTCGCCCTGGTGTCGGCCACGCTGCTGCCGATGGGCAGCGAGCCGGCCGTGTTTGGCCTCGTGAAACTCAATCCCGAGCTGTTCTGGCCGGCGGTGCTGGTGGCCACCGCCGGCAACACCGTCGGCGGCGCGATCTCGTGGTGGATGGGGTATGGCGTCGAGCGCGCCTACGAGTCGATGGCTCATCGCAAGCCGGCCGAGGTGAAGGCGCTGAAGTGGCTCGAGCGCTTCGGCGCCCGGGCCTGTCTGCTCGCGTGGCTGCCGATCGTGGGCGATCCCCTGTGCGCCGTGGCCGGCTGGCTGCGCCTGCCGTTCTGGCCCTGCGTGGGCTATATGGCGATCGGCAAGTTCGCGCGCTACGTGGTCATGACGGCGGCCTTGTTGTGGGTGTTTCCCGGCCAGTTCAGTCCCTAACGGCCGCCGACCCTTGCGCCACGAAGGGCGCTCACGCGGCGGCAGAATCGCGCGCACCGCAATCGACTTCGCCACGCGTGAGGCCACGAGCCGCGCGCCGGCACGACGCCCCATGGCTCAATCCACGCCAAGCTACGACGCGCTGACGCAGACCTATGACCGGCTGCACAAGCTCGAACACCTGCAATCGATCGCCGGCTGGGACCAGGCCGCCCTGATGCCGCCGGGCGGAGCCGAGGCGCGTGCCGCCGCGATGGCCGAGATGGCGGCGGTGCTGCACCGTCTGCGCACCGAGCCGGCGCTGCGCGAGCAGCTCACGAAGGCGGAGCAGGAGTCGCTCAGCGATGTGCAACGCGCCAACCTGCGCGAGATGCAGCGCGACTGGCGGCTGCACAACGCCTTGCCCGAAGACCTGGTGCAGCGTGCGCATCTCGCGTCGGCGCGCTGCGAGCACGCCTGGCGCAGCCAGCGGCCGGCCAACGACTGGAGCGGTTTTCTCGAGAACTTTCGCCCGGTGCTCGCGCTCGCGCGCGAGCAGGCAAGCCATCTGTCGCAGGCCTTCGGCGTCTCGCCCTACGACGCGCTGCTCGACACCTACGAACCGGGCATGACGGCCGCGCGGCTCGACGCGATCTTCGGCGACGTGCGCCGCTGGCTGCCAGGCCTGATCGCCCGTGTGCGCGAGCGCCAGGCGCACGAGGTGGTGCTCGCGCCGAAGGGTCCGTTCGCCGTCGATGCGCAGCGCCAGCTGTGTGAGCGCGTGGTGCGCGAGCTGGGCTTCGACTTCGCTGCGGGCCGGCTCGACGTGAGCACGCATCCGTTCTGCGGCGGCGTGCCCGAAGACGTGCGCATGACCACGCGCTACCGGGACGACGAGTTTCTCGGCTCGTTGATGGGCACGATTCACGAGACCGGCCACGGCCGCTACGAGCAGAACCGGCCGCGCGGTCTGATCGGGCAACCGGCGTCGCAGGCGCGTTCGGCCGCCATCCACGAAAGCCAGTCGCTGGCCTTCGAGATGCAGCTCGGCTGCCACCCGGGCTTCGTGGCCCGGCTCGCCGGCCGCATTGCCGAGGCCTTCGGGCCGCAGCCGGCCTTCGAACCGGAGAATCTGGCGCGACTGCTGACGCGCGTGAAGCCGGGCTTCATTCGCGTCGATGCCGACGAGGTGACCTACCCCGCGCACATCATCCTGCGCTACGAGATCGAGCGGCCGCTGATCGAAGCGGAGATCGAAGCCGAGGACATTCCGGCGCTGTGGGACACGAAGATGCAGGAGCTGCTCGGCGTGGACACACGCGGCAACTACACCGACGGCCCGCTGCAGGACGTGCACTGGCCGGCGGGGCTGTTCGGCTACTTCCCGTGTTATTCGCTCGGCGCGATGTACGCCGCGCAATGGTTTGCCGCGATCCGGCGCGAGATGCCCGATGTCGACGCACGCATCGCGGCCGGCGAACTCGCGCCGGTGTTCGACTGGCTGCGCAGCCGTATCTGGCAGCAGGCGAGCCTGTGGACCACCGACGAGCTGGCGCGGCGGGCCAGCGGCGAGGCGCTGAACCCGGCGCACTTCAAGGCGCATCTGGAGCGGCGTTACCTCGGCTGAGCCGCTACGCCGCGCCGCAGGAGGATCTGCTCCAGGTCGTTCAGCGCGTCCTCCAGCCGGCGCACCGTGTCCTGCGCGCGGCGCACCGGCGGCGCGACCAGCACGCGGTGCGGGTCGTCGAGCGCCGCATGGTCGAGCTGCAGGCCATGCCGTGACAGCCGCTCGGCGATGTGGCTGCGCTGCGAGCGCAGGCGCCGGCGCGTGCTCTGGTAGGCATGTTCGGCCACGCGCACACGCTGCGAGACCGAGAAGATGTTGGCGAGAAACATCTCGCGATCGTGCTGCTCCGGCTCGAGCAGCACGATGTCCACGCCCGGGTGGCTGCTCTCGTAGCCCTTCATGCCGAGTTCGAGCCGCGAATGGATCAGCGAACGGAAGGCCTGCGACATCACCACCGGCAGCCCGCCTTCCACCAGCTGCGGTATCGGAGGTGCATGGCCGTGATTGATCTGCGGCTTGTGCCGCTTGCCAGCCTCGAACGGCACCAGCGCATTCAGGCAGAACAGCAGATCGACGCCCTGATCGAGCAGCACGCTGGCGTGCAGCGTCTTCTTGAGCGCACCGTCGACGAACGCGCGGCCGTCGATCATCACCGGTGGAAACAGGCCCGGCAGCGCGGCGCTGGCAGCGGCGGCCACCGAGATCGGCACCGCGTCGTGTCCGTTGGCGCCAAAGGGCACCGCACGGCCGCTGTCGAGCTCGGTGGCCACGATCACCAGCCGCGTGGCCAGCGCGCGGAAGTCGTTGCTGCGACCCGGCCGCGACAGGATCTCGCGCAGCCGCTGCTCGAGCGCGTCGCTGCTGAACAGGCCCGCTGGCAGTACCTGGCCGAGGGCCTCGAGCGAGGCCATTGCCGAGCGCCGCTGCACCGCGTAGCGCCAGGCGGCCTGCGCCGCATGCAGCGGCAGTTTCGCCAGGCGTTGCGTGAATTCGCTCCACGCCGGCTGGAAGAACAGTTGCGGCTCGATGCGGTCGGGCGAGTCGGAATCGGGTTCGACGAACGCCGAGGCCAGCTGACGCGGCGTGATGCCGTTGGCCAACCCTGCGGCCACGATCGCGCCGGCCGACACGCCCACGTAACCGTCGAGCGCGTTGAAGTGCAGGCCGGGCAGTGCCTCCTGCAGCGCAGCCAGTGCGCCGATCTCGTAGACCGCGCCGAGCGGGCCGCCGCCTGCCAGCGCCAGCCCGACGCGCGGGCCTCGTGTGCGCCTGGATACCGCGGCGCGCCGGCGCGCCATGGCTCAGTGCCCCGGCGGCCCGGCGCTCAGCGCGCGCCCTTGGCCGCGGCCTTCACGGCGGGCTTGGGCGTCGCCTTGGCCACGGCCTTTCGCACCGGCTTGCGCGGCACGGCCTTGCGTGCCACGGACTTCTTCGCCGGCGTGACCTTGCCGCCGAGCTTGGCGACCGCGGTGGCCAGCTCGTCGACGCGCGCCGTCAGTGCGGCCACGTCTCTTGCGGTCGGCACGCCGAGCTTGCTCATCGCCTTGGCAGTGCGCTGCTCGAAGATCGATTCGAGCTTGTCCCATTGCGCGTTGGCCTTGGCACCCACTTCGCCGGCCATCGCGGTCATCTTCGCGGTGGCGGCGCCGATGCGCTCCTCGGCCGCGCTCTGCGTCTTCTTCTGCAGACTCATGCCTTCCTTGATCAGTTTCTCGAAGGCCTGGGTGCCTTCGGCCTGCGCCTTGGAGAACGCGCCCATGCCCGCCAGCCAGATCTGCTGCGCCGAATCGCGGATCGTCTGTGCCAGCTGGCTGTCCAGCAGACCGGCCGGGTTGGCCGCCTTCTTTTCCGCCATCGCCTTGAGCTTCTTGACCATGTGAACTACTCCGTTGTCGTGGTGCCTCGGATGGCCGCAAGCCCAGATCGCCTGCAACCGCTGAGGCCAGTGTAGGCAGCGAAGCCGGTCGCGGCACGCTCGATCGCTAGGGTGGTGCGTCTAGCCGAACGATCCGCTGCATCGGGGTAATCGCCTGCGTCGCCGACCGGGCGATTGCTGAAGAATAGGCTCGCGCGCCGGCTCCGCGGCGACCACAACGACGGGAGACCCCCCATGCAGTACTTCGTGACCGGTGCCACCGGCTTCATCGGCAAGCGGCTCGTCAAGGCCTTGCTCGCGCGGCGCGGCGCGACGGTGCACTTTCTGATGCGGCCGGGCAGCGAGGCCAAGCTCGAGGCGCTGTACGAGTACTGGGGCGTGAGCAAGGCGCGCGCGGTACCGGTGAGCGGCGACCTCACCGCCAGGAAGCTCGGCGTCGAGGCCGACGCCGTCAAGGCGCTCAAGGGCAAGATCGATGCCGTGTACCACCTGGCCGCCGTGTACGACCTCGGCGCCGATGCCGAGAGCCAGGTGCAGGTGAACATCGAAGGCACGCGCCATGCGGTGGAGTTCGCCAAGGCGATTGACGCCGGTCACTTTCACCATGTGTCGTCGATCGCCGCCGCGGGGCTGTACGAAGGCGTGTTCCGCGAGGACATGTTCGACGAGGCCGAGAACCTGGAGCACCCGTACTTCATGACCAAGCACGAGAGCGAGAAGATCGTGCGCAAGGAGTGCAAGGTGCCGTGGACGGTGTACCGCCCGGCGCTGGTGGTGGGTGACTCCAAGACCGGCGAGATGGACAAGATCGACGGCCCGTACTACTTCTTCAAGCTGATCCAGCGCTCGCGCCAGATCCTGCCGCCGTGGTTTCCGTCGATCGGCCTCGAGGGCGGACGCATCAACATCGTGCCGGTGGACTTCGTCGTTGCCGCGCTCGACCACATCTCGCACCGGAAAGACGTGGCGGGCAAGTGCTTCCACCTGGTGGACCCCAGGGGGTACCGCGTCGGCGACGTGCTCGACATCATCGCCCGCGCCGCGCATGCGCCGAAGATGAACCTGTTCGTCAACGCGGCGCTGTTCGGCTTCATCCCCAAGAGCGTCAAGAAGGGCATGCTGGCGCTGGCCCCGGTGCGCCGCATCCGCAACGCGGTGATCAAGGACCTCGGCATCCCCGAGGACATGTTCACCTTCGTCAACTACCCCACGCGCTTCGACCGCCGCGAAACCGATGCCGCGCTCAAGGGCAGCGGCATCGAATGCCCGAACCTGCACGACTATGCCTGGGCGCTGTGGGACTATTGGGAGCGCCATCTCGACCCCGCGCTCTTCATCGACCGCAGCTTGAAGGGCGCCGTCGGCGGCAAGGTGGTGCTGGTCACCGGCGGCAGCTCGGGCATCGGCCTGTCGGCGGCCAAGCGATTTGCCGAGGCGGGCGCGATCACCCTCATCTGTGGCCGCGGCGAAGACAAGCTGGCCGCCGCGTTGCAGGAGATCAACGAACATGCCGGCAAGGCGGCACAGGTGTTCGCCTATCCGGTGGACATCGCCAACGAGGCGAGCTGTGCCGAGTTCGTGAAGCTGCTCAACGACAAGCATGGCGGCGTGGATTTCCTGATCAACAACGCCGGCCGCTCGATCCGCCGCGCCATCGAATCGAGCTACGACCGCTTTCATGACTTCGAGCGCACGATGCAGCTCAACTACTTCGGCGCGCTGCGCGTCACGATGGGCCTGCTGCCCGGCATGGTGGCCAAGCGCAAGGGCCATGTGGTGAACATCAGCTCGATCAGCGTGCTGGTGAACGCACCGCGCTTCTCGGCCTACGTGGCCAGCAAGTCCGCACTCGACGCCTGGACCGCCTGTGCCTCCAGCGAGTTCGCCGACCAGGGTGTGACCTTCACCACCGTCAACATGCCGCTGGTGCGCACGCCGATGACGGCGCCCACCGAGATCTACAAGAACATGCCGCTGCTCGATCCGGAGGAGGCCGCCGACCTGGTGGTGGGCGCCTGCATCGACAAGCCGGTGCGCGTGGCCACGAGGTTAGGCATCTTCGGCGCCGTGCTGCACGCGATGGCGCCGCGCATCACGCAGATCATCATGAACACGACATTCCGCATGTTCCCCGACAGCGCGGCGGCCAAGGGCGACAAGGCGGCCAAGCCGCAGCTCTCGGCCGAGGCGGTGGCGATGGCGAACATGATGCGGGGGATTCACTTCTGAATCGCAAGCGCCTTCGATAGTCAAGAAGGGGCGCTGCTTACGTCGAGCGCCTGCGCGGCGCGACAGGCGGTACCCGCCCGTGGCTCATACTGGGTCGGTCGGCACTGCGTGCCGACTCCACTGCGTGGCCTGGCGCCTGCATGCGCCAGGCCGTTCGCCAGGCGAAGAGCAGTCCGCTGGGACTGCTCTTCGTCCGGGCTCACTGCATCGCGTCGAGGGTCGCGCCGCCGAACTCACTTCGCTCACTTCGTTCGCTGCGTTTGTATGGTTCGGGGGTGCTGGGGTGGAGAGACTCGCTGCGTTATCGGCCGCGGCGCAGCGCGCGACAACCTCTCCTGGAGGGCGCCACGCGACCCATCCATCATCAACAAAGAAGCCGTTCGTCGTCGGTCTGTTCCATGTGCTCGATCACGAATCGGTTTCAGGCATCCGCCACCTTCAGCACCAACTTGCCGAAGTTCTCGCCCGAGAACAACTTCGGCAGCGCGGCCGGAAACGCGGCGACGCCGCCGTCGACCACGTCTTCCTTGCTCTTCATGCGGCCGTCCTTCAGGTAGCCGGCCAGTTCGGCGATCGCCTGCGGGTAGCGCTCGGCATAGTCAAACACCACCATGCCTTCCATGCGCGCGCGGTTGACCAGCAGCGAGAGGTAGTTCTTCGGCCCGACCACCGCGCCCTCGTTGTTGTACTGGCTGATCGCGCCGCAGATGATGATGCGCGCCTTGCGGTTGATGCGCGCGAGCACGGCGTCGAGGATGTCGCCGCCCACGTTGTCGAAGTAGATGTCCACGCCCTTCGGGCAATGTTCCTTCAGGCCGGCCTTGACGTCACCCGCCTTGTAGTCGATGCAGGCATCGAAGCCGAGCTCCTTGACGACCCAGGCGCACTTGGCCGGTCCGCCGGCGATGCCCACGACGCGGCAGCCCTTGATCTTGGCGACCTGGCCCACCGTCTGGCCCACCGCGCCGGCGGCGCCCGAGACCACCACCGTCTCGCCCGGTTTGGGCTGGCCGATGTCCATCAGGCCGAAGTAGCCGGTCATGCCGGGCATGCCCAGCACGTTGAGCCATTGGTTCACCGTGCCCAGGCGCAGGTCGATCTTGGCAACGCCGCTGCGTTTCACCTGGTCGGCGGGGATCGACCAGTACTCCTGCACGCCGGGGCCGCCGGTCACGGTGTCGCCGTCCTTGAAGGCCGGGTTCCTCGAAACGAGCACGCGGCCGATACCGCCCGCCCGCATCACCTCGCCCAGGCCGACCGGCGGGATGTAGCTCTTGCCCTCGTTCATCCAGCCGCGCATGGCCGGGTCGAGCGAGAGCGCGAGCACCTTCACGAGCACGCCGCCCTCGGCGGGCTCGGCCACCGGCTCCTCGGTGAACTGCCAGTCGCTGGGCTTGACCATGCCCTGCGGGCGGGCGGCCAGGCGCACCTGGTGGTTGACGAGCGAGGCAAGGGCGGTGGGCATGCGGACGTTCCTTGTGTGCAGTGGACTGCCGAAGCAACGAATGCTAGCGGCGCGGCGAAGGCCGCAACGTCACCGCGGTGACGCGTTCGCGGCAGCAGCCTCGCCGCGGCAGCGATGCACTTCCACCGTCACATGGCGAAACTGCGGCAGGCCGGCCAGCCGGCCCGCATAGACGCCGGGCTCCTTCGGATCGTCGGCCACCACGCTGATCACCGCGCTCCACGCCTGTGTGCCCACCTGCCAGAGATGCAGATCGGCCACGCGCGCGTCGCCGTCGGTCTCCACCGCAGCGCGCACGGCTTGGCGCAGCCGCGCATCGGCGCCGGCATCGACCAGCGCGCGCGCCGAGTCGCGCAGCACATGCCAGGCCCAGCGGGCGATCAGCACGCCGCCGAGCAGGGCGACCATCGGGTCGAGCCAGCGCCAGCCCAGCCAGAGTCCGGCCGCGAGCGCCGCGATCGCGAGTATCGAGGTCAGGGCATCGGCCAGGACATGCAGGTACGCAGCGCG
>JAEUPI010000225.1 GCA_016790175.1 Burkholderiaceae bacterium
GGGCCGACCGGGCTGCGCCAGCGCAGCCCGACACCATAACCGCGCGCCGGCCTGAAGCCCGACCAGCTGTTGGCCGCGCGGCCGACATCGAAGAACACCGCGCCCCACAGGCTGGGCATACGCAGGCTGAACGGCCGCGCCAGCTCCACGCTCGCGGTGCCGAACACGTTGCCGCCCTGGATCACGCCATTGGCATCGAGCGGCGCCAGCGAACGGTACGGGTAACCGCGCACCGAATCGTCGCCGCCGGCGCGGAAGGCCAGGGCATCAGGCAGCGCGACGCTGTCGCGCTTGAAGATCTCGCCGAGTTCGATTCGCGCGTTGCCGTACCACGAGGCGCCGAGCGGCAGGTAACCCGTGAGTCGGCCGGTCAATCGGGTGAAGACGCCGGGGTCGGCATAGTTGCTGCGGGCCCAGCCCACGCCGCCCTGGCCCGAGAACGTGAAGCCCTCGGTGGGCAGCACGATGCTGTCCACGTCGCGCCAGACGCCGTGGTACTGCAGGCTCACGGCCTGTGCGTCGCGGCGGGTGCCGTCGCTGGTCTGCAGCGAGCGGTCGAGCCCAACGAAGTACAGCCGCTCGATGCGCGGCGAATCCTGCGTGCGGCCCAGGCGGAAGCGCTGCGACAGCACGACGTCGAGATCGGTCTCCAGGCGCTCGATCTGCCAGCCCAGCAGATTGCGATAGAACTTCTCGCCCGGGTGCGTGCTCAGCTCGCCCTCCCAGGCGGACCGGTCGCGACCCCATTCGAGCTTGTTGTGCAGCGTGGCCGGGTAACCGAAGATGCGCCGGTGCGTGTGCTCGAACTGCGTGCGCGGGCCGGTGTTGGCGCTGATGCCCACGCCGACGGTGGCCGACTGCAGCGGCAGCTCGTGCACCTGAACGCGCACGACGGCCCCGGTGGCCTGGGCCGGGTCGGGGTCGAAGGTCACGACGGCGGTGTCGAACAGGCCGGCCTTGCGCAGCCGGTCCTGGTAGTCGAGCAGCAGCGCCTCGGTCAGCGGCTCGCCCGGGGCAAAGCCGGCCAGGTTGCGCACCGTCTCTTCGTCGTGACGCTGCACGCCCTCGATCTGCAGGCTGCCGGCGAGGAACAGCGGCCCGCTGTCGACCAGCACGTTGAGCTTCACCTCGGCCGTGGCCGGGTCCACATCGGCCGTGCTGACGTGGATCGACGGTTGCGCATAGCCGCCGGCACGCAGCTGGGCGAGGGCACCGGCCTTGGCGCCCGACCAGTCGGCATTGCGGAAGAAGGCGCCCGGCGGCAGCGACCAGACGCGGCGCAGCGCCGAGAACAGCGCCTGCGCGTCGGCGTCGCCGGCGTCGATGCGCTGGCGCAGAGGGCCATCGACCTGCAGTGACAGCTCCTGCACGCGCGCGCGAGGGCCGGGCTGCACGCGCACGCGGATGCGCACCGGCGAGAGACTCTCGCGCTGCACCTGCACCTGGGCCGAGAAGTAGCCTTCGGTCTGAAGCAGGGCGCGCGCCTGTGCCGGCGCCGCTGCGATCAGCCGCAGCCACTCGGTTTCGTCGGGCGCGTCGTCTGCCGGCAGGGCGACCAGCCGCGCCAGGTCGAGGTGCCGCGCGAGCAGACTGCGCAGCGCGGATGGCGCGTCGATCTGCAGCGTCGCCTGCGGCGCGGGCGGAGCCGACGGTGTGGTGTCGGCCTCTGCGGCCTCACCGGCCCGGGCAGCCGGAGCGGGCTCGCCGAGCACGGCGCAACCGGAGGCAGCGATCCCCAGGGCGCAGACGCCGAGCACCGCTGCACACCGGGAGCGGCACTCGTGGGCGCCGGGCCTCACTTGCTCAGCAGGCGCATCGCCGACTCCAGCCCCGCGATCGTGAGCGGGAACATGCGCTGGTGCGTCAGCTGCTGGATGATCGCGATGCTCTGGCGGTATTGCCACACGCCCTGCGGCTCGGGATTGATCCACGCGTACTTGGGGAAGGCGTTGGTCAGGCGCTGCAGCCATTCGGCGCCGGGCTCTTCGTTGTTGTATTCGACGCTGCCGCCGGGCTGCAGGATCTCGTACGGGCTCATCGTCGCGTCGCCCACGAAGATCAGCTTGAAGTCCTTGTTGTACTTGCGGATGATGTCCCAGGTGGGCGTCTTCTCGCTGAAGCGGCGCCGGTTGTTCTTCCACATGAAGTCGTAGACGCAGTTGTGGAAGTAATAGAACTCCAGGTGCTTGAACTCGCTCTTGGTGGCCGAGAACAGCTCTTCGACGCGGTGGATGTGCTCGTCCATCGTGCCGCCCACGTCCATCAGCAGCAGCACCTTCACCTTGTTGTGCCGCTCGGGGATCATCTTGATGTCGAGCATGCCGGCGTTGGCGGCGGTGCTGTGGATCGTGTCGTCGAGGTCCAGCTCGAGCTCGCTGCCCTCGCGCGCGAATCGGCGCAGCCGCCGCAGCGCGACCTTGATGTTGCGCGTGCCCAGCTCCAGCGAGTCGTCGTAGTCCTTGTAGGCGCGCTGGTCCCAGACCTTCACCGCCGAGCGGTTGCGGCCCTTGTCCTGCCCGATGCGGATGCCCTGCGGGTTGTAGCCGTAGGCGCCGAAGGGTGAGGTGCCGCCGGTACCGATCATCTTGCTGCCGCCTTCGTGGCGCTTCTTCTGCTCCTCGAAGCGCTTCTTCAGCGTCTCCATCAGCTCGTCCCAGCCCATCTTCTCGATCTTGGCCTTGTCTTCCGGGCTCAGCTCGAGCTCGAGGTTCTTGCGCAGCCATTCGAGCGGGATGTCCTGCGTGAAGTCGGCCAGCAGCTCCACGCCCTTGAAGTAGGCCGAGAACGCGCGATCGAACTTGTCGAAATGGGCCTCGTCCTTCACCAGCGCGGTGCGCGCCAGGTAGTAGAAGTCGTCGACCGAGGGGCCGATGACCTCGGCCTTGATCGCCTCGAGCAACGTCAGGTATTCCTTGACCGAGACCGGCAGCTTGGCGGCGCGCAGGGTGTAGAAGAAGTTGATCAGCATGGCGCAGCGGCCCAGGCCCGATCGAACTGGGCGGGCAGGGCCCTCGCAGTATCGGGCAATTGAGCGCTTGCTGCCCGCCGCCGCCCGGGGCCGGCCAGGGGGTGTCTCAGCGCGTCGGCAACCGGCCGTAACGCTGAGTCATCGCCGGCGGACGCTGCACGCCCAGCGGCGCACGCTGCAGCGCGAGCGGCGATTCGCGCCCGGCGGCCGTCGGGCAGCTGCCGCTGGCGCGCAGCTGCAGGGCGGCCGCGAGCTGGCCTTCGGCCATGTCGCCGAGCGCATGGTCCAGGTCGTCGCTGGCGGTACAGCCGGCCACCGCCGCGCCGCCGTTGTCGGACGGGCTCGGAACGAAGCCGTCGGCATAGTCGCCGAAGCCCTTGGCGTTGACGCCCTGGAACTCGATCGGAAAGTAGCTGATGCCGCAGTTGTCCTGCCCGAAGAAGCCGTAGGGCTTGCCGCAGGTGGTGGTGCCGATCAGGCGCACGTCGACGTTCACCCCGCGCAGGCCGTTGACGATCGCCTCGCTGGCCGAGCAGGTGGCGCCGCTGACGAGCACGAACACGCGCTGCAGGTTCAGCATCGGCAACCCATCGGAGCGGGTGCAGTCGAAGGTGCTCGGGTTGGGCACGCAGGCGACGTTGAAGAAGGGCGTGGACTCGTTCGACGCGCTGCGCTTGCTGTTGAACAGCGTGCGCTCGAACACTTGGCCGGTCGTGGGCCCGGCGCCGGCAATCATGGTGGCGAGCTGGCTCGCGATGTAGAGGTAGCCGCCGGTGTTGTAGCGCAGGTCGAGCACGAGATCGGTGACATTGGCGTTGCGCAGCGCCTGCACCGCGCTGATCAGCGGCGCCTCGGCGGTGAGCAGGTGGTCGTTGAACAGCAGATAGCCCACGCTGGCGCCGCCGACATTGAGCACGCTGTGCTGCACCGAGCTCAGCGTCACGCTGCCGGCGCCGAGCGTGCGGTCGAACACATTGCCGCCCCGCGAGAAGCGGAAGCTGTGCGTCGAGGTCAGCGACGGGAACATCGCCTCGTTGATCGTGGCCACCCCGGTGGGGGTGTTGTCGTCGGCGCCCACGTTGTCGGCCAGCACCAGCGTGTCGCCGCGCTGGATGCCGGCGCCCGCAGCCACCGACCCGGCATGCACGAAGGCCACGCGGATGCCGCGCGGCGGCGTGGCGCTCGCGAAGTACCACTCGATGCCGTAGCCCAGCGAGGTGCCACCGTTGATCAGCGCGTCCCACTCACGGGTCGGGTAGGTGAAGCTGAATTGATCCTTGCGTGCGCCGGACAAGGTGAGCGCCGGCGTCAGCAGCGCATGGAAGTAGTTGTCGAGCGAGGTAACAACGTCGGCCTCGTTGCTGTAGGCGCTGTTCGATGCGTTGACCGACGGCACCTCCGAGAACCACAGATAGCTGCGATCGAAATGGTCGCGCATCCAGGCTTTCTCGGTGGCCAGGCTGCCGAGCGTGGTGGACGCCGTGGCATCGGCGCGGTAGGGGTTGTTTGGCGAGCAGGCCTGGGCCTGGGCACTCGGCGTCGGGCTGCCGCCGCAGCCGGCGAGCAGTGCGGCGGTGGCCAACAACCCGGCGCCCGAGCGCGCGCGCAGCGTTCGATGGCCGCTCGTGACGCAGGCAACGCTCATCACCCCTCCCTGGGCATCCAACGCGGCGGCGATTCTAGGTACGCACGCCACCGCAGAGTGTGCGGATGTACCGCCGTTGGCACCCGCGCAGTGGCCGTCGCCCTTGCCCGACGGTCAAGGCGCTCAAGAGCGGCGCCCGAAGGCCGACATCGGTTACAGCAGTCCCAAAAAGGCCGGAAAGCACGGCACCGGGTCGCACTGCCAATACCGACCACGGCCTTGAACGACACCTCGACCCTGATCGTTGCGCTGGCGGCGCAGCAACTGCTGTTCGCATGCGGCTGGTGGATGCAGGCGCGCAACATCGCGGCGCAACGCAAGGCACTGCTGCATTGGTCGGTGTTCTGCGCGCTGACGGGGCTGTCGTTGCTGTTGTTCGGCGAGGCTGCGCGTCGCGCCGCCCCCGAGCTGGCCCAGGTGCTGCGCAACGTGGCGCTGGTGGCCGGTGCGATGGCTCTGCGACGCGGGCTGCTGCAGTTCAGCCACCAGCCGTTGCGCGATCGCGAGCAGATGCTGGTGTTTGCGGTCTACATCGCGGCGCTCGCACTGCTGGGAACGTCCGACGACGCGGCGGCTCGGCGCACGATCGTCATTGCGATCGTGATGTGCTGGCTGCCGCTGCGCATGGCCTACGAGCTGTACCGCGGCGCGAGGTCCGAGTTCGGCGCTCCGGCGGTAGCCTGCGTTGGCGCGCCGCTGGCGGCGGTGGGCGTGGCCATGGGCGTGCGCGGCGTGTTGGCGATCGTGCGGCCGGACGCGGCGGCGGCGTCGATCACGGTGGCTGCCGGATTCAACGTGGCGCTGCTGCTGACGGTGGCAGTCGTGCTGGCCGTGTTCCACTTCGCGCTGAATGTGCGCGTCGCTCGACGCATGGTTGCCGAACTGGAGCACCTATCCAGCCACGACAGCCTGACGCAGCTGTTGAATCGCCGGGCCTTCGAGCAGCGCCTGACCGGTGAAATCGCGGCCGGCATTCGAGCAGGGGCGCCGCTCGGGCTGTTGCTGATCGACATCGACCACTTCAAACGCGTGAACGACCGCCTCGGTCATCAGGCCGGCGACGCCGTGCTGCGCGAGGTGGCCGACCGCCTGGCTGCGGCGGTGCGCCGCAGCGATGTGCTGGCCCGCGTGGGGGGCGAGGAGTTCGGTGTGTTGCTGCCCGACACCGACGCGCCCGGCATCCGGCAGGCGGCCGAGCGCTTGCGTCTGGCGGTGTGCGGGCGGCCGTTGGACCGCCCCGAAGGCCCGCTCGAGGTGACCGTCAGTGTCGGGGCGTCGATGCGACTGTCCGGCGAGTCCGACGCCGAAGCCATGCTGCGTCGTGCCGATCAGGCGCTGTATCGCGCCAAGGCCGAGGGGCGCGACCGCACCGTGTTCGACACGCTGGCGCAGGTGAGTGAGGCCTCGGCTGCGCCGGTCGTCGCGCCGGCGATCGACGCCGTCTGACGCCGCGGTCGGCCTAACTGCCGTCGAGCCGATCCGGACCCGCGCGCCGCCCACCGAGGGCGCGGCGCAGGCCCGATTCGAGCACCGCTGCGCTGATCGGCTTGATCCAGTATTCGAAGGCGCCCAGGCTCATCGCCTTGATGATGTCCATCGACAACGTGTCGACGGTCAGGATCGTCACGCGCAGATCGCGCTCGGCGATGTCCTCGCTCAACTGGCGGACCACCTCCAGCCCGGTGGTGTCGGGCAGGTTCATGTCGAGGATCACGAAGTCGGGGCGCAGTTCGCGCACCATGCGCACGCCGTCGCGCCCGGTGCCTGCATGCAGCATCTCGACGTCCGGGTGCGCCTCGAGCATCGCGCGCATCAGATCGACGTTGAGGTCGGTGTCCTCGATATAGAGCACCGTGCCACGCAGCGGCGAATCGTCGTGGTCCGAAGTCATGGGGTCTGGGTCGGCATCGAGGCCGGCCCCGCGCCGAAGCCGAGGTCGATGAGGCGACGGTCGATTCGCTGGACCACGAGGGCAAATGTAGTGCCACAGGCCCCTCGCGCCCAGCGCGCACCTCATTGACCGCGCTGCGTGTGGTGGTGCCGCCGTGGCCCCTCGCAGCCCGCGTCCGGACTCAGCGCGGCCGCTGTAGCTGCCAGTTCAGGTGAGCCTTGATCGTCGGCCACTCGGCGGCGGTGATGCTGTAGACCGCCGTGTCGCGCAGATTGCCGTCGGCCGTGCGCTGGTGCGCGCGCAGAATGCCGTCGAGCTGCGCGCCGAGCCGTTCAATGGCGCGGCGGCTCTGCGTG
>JAEUPI010000258.1 GCA_016790175.1 Burkholderiaceae bacterium
CGTCGATCGCTTCGCGGCCATCTACACGCCCGCGGTGTTTGTGCTCGCGCTCGCCGTTGCGGGCGTCGGGCCCTGGCTGCTGGGCTGGCCCTGGCTGGGCGCCGTCTACAAGGCTCTGGTGCTGCTGGTCATCGCCTGCCCATGTGCGCTGGTGATCTCGACGCCGGTGACGATCGTCAGCGGCCTGGCAGCGGCGGCACGGCGGGGCATCCTGATCAAGGGGGGCATCTACCTCGAGGAGGCTCGCAAGTTGAAGGCGATCGCGCTGGACAAGACCGGCACGATCACCGAGGGCAAGCCCCGGCTGGTCAGCTGGAACGTGCTCGACGCGGGCACCGACGCGGCCACCGCGGAGCACGTTGCCGCCACGTTGGCGGGACACTCCGAGCATCCGGTGTCGCGCGCGATTGCCGCCGGCCTGCGACCGAACAACGTGGACGCGAAGGACTTCAAGGCCATCGCCGGCCGCGGCATCCAGGCCGACGTCGGTGGCACGACCTACGCGCTGGGCAACCACCGGCTGATCGAGGAGCGCGGCCAGTGCTCGCCGGCGCTCGAGGCCACGTTGCGCACGCACGAAGAGGCGGGCCGCACGGTCAGCGTGCTGGCGTCCGACGCCGGCCCGATCGCGTTGTTCGCCGTCGCCGACACGATCAAGGCCTCGTCGCGCGAGGCGGTGGCGTCGCTGAAGGCGCTGGGCATCACGCAGGTGATGCTGACCGGCGACAACCAGGCCACGGCGAGCGCCATCGCCCACGAGGCGGGCATCGACGAAGCCCGGGGCAACCTGCTGCCCTCCGACAAGCTCGAGGCGATCAAGGCGTTGCAGGCCGAGCACGGCATGACCGCGATGACCGGTGACGGCATCAACGACGCCCCTTCGCTGGCGCAGGCCGACATCGGCGTGGCGATGGGCGCGGCCGGCACCGACACCGCGATGGAAGCGGCCGACGTGGTGGTGATGAACGACGACCTGCGCCGCATCGCCGAGACGGTGCGCCTGTCGCGCGCCACGCACGCCGTGTTATGGCAGAACATCACGCTGGCGCTGGGCATCAAGGCGGTGTTCCTCGTGCTCGCGCTGTTCGGCAGCGCCACGATGTGGATGGCGGTCTTTGCAGACATGGGCGCGAGCCTGCTGGTGGTGGCGAATGGACTGCGGCTACTCAAGGCCCGCGCGCGGGCCTGACAACACCGACGGAGCCGACGATGAAACCGAACGACCGCGACCGCCTATTGCAGCCGTCCTCCATACTCGACTATGAACACCCGTCCCTGCAGGCCTTGATCATTGATCGCGGATGGAAGTTGCTGCCCGAGCGAGAGCGCATCGGCGCCGTCTATACCTTCGTGCGGGACGAGATCGATTTCGGCTACAACGCGTCGGACGACCTACCGGCATCCAGGGTGCTGGCCGACGGCATCGGGCAGTGCAACACCAAAGGCACATTGCTGATGGCCCTGCTCAGAGGAGTCGGCATCGCATGCCGCTTCCACGGCTTCACGATCAACAAGTCGCTGCAAAAAGGCGCGATCACCGGCCTTGCCTACTGGCTTGCGCCAAAGGATATCGTGCACAGCTGGGTCGAGGTCTGGTTCGACGGCCGCTGGGTGAACCTCGAGGGCTTCATCCTCGACAAGGCCTATCTGAACCAGCTGCAGCAGCGCTTTGCCGGCCACCGCGGACCGTTTATCGGCTACGGAGCAGCCACGCCAAGTCTGCAGAATCCGCCCGTCGACTGGAAGGGCAGCGACACCTACATCCAGAAGGACGGGATCAGCCATGACTTCGGGGTCTACGACACGCCCGATGCGTTCTACACCAAGCACGGCATGAATCTGAGCGGCGTGAAGCGCTGGCTGTTCCAGAAGCTCGTGCGTGATTGGATGAACAGCAACGTGCAGCGGATTCGCGGTCGCGCATGCGCCATCCCAAGAAGCGAAGTCGCGCAGTAGAAGCCTCGGATGGACTTGAAGCAGCAGATCAAGGCGGGGGCCATCGTCCCGCTGGCGCTCGAGTTCAAGGCGGCAGACGGCCGCGTTTCGAAGGTCAAGGCCATTGCGGGCTTCACGCCACCGTCCCAATGACCGGAGAACGCCTGCCATCGAGGCCTGACGGAGATCGGGGCCAAGCGCTTTGGACCCCGCTGTTCCTGGCCTGGCTGATCGCCCTGGTGGCCGTGGCCGGCGCACTCTTTCTGGGCGAGGTGATGGGCATGACGCCCTGCGTGCTGTGCTGGTACCAGCGCATCGCCATGTTCCCGCTGGTGCTGGTCCTTGGCGTGGGCCTGCTCGACGCTGATGCACGCAGTGTCCGCTACGGTTTGCCGCTAGCCTGGGTCGGCTGGGGAATCGCGCTGTACCACTGCCTGGTCTTCTGGGGCGTGGTGTCCGAAGGACTGACCCCCTGCGGCAAGGGCTCCTCGTGTGCGGACGCCGACGTGCAGGTGGCCGGCTTCGTGCCGATCCCGCTGCTGTCGCTGATCGCATTCACGTCGATCGTGGCGCTGTTATGGTTTGCAGGACGAAAGGTGAAAACATGAACAAGAGATGGATGGTCTTCGCGACGGCGGCGGCCGTCGTGGTGGCGTTCGCCGCCGGCGTCATGATCTTCCGGGACCGTTCGCAGCAGGAGGTGGCTCGAGCCCTGCAGTCGAACAACGACGCGCTGGTCAGGGCGCACTCGCCGGTCTACGGCAACCCGGCAGCCAGAGTCACGATCGTGGAGTTCCTCGACCCTGCGTGCGAGACATGCCGGGCGTTCTATCCGATCGTCAAGGGCATGGTCAACGCGGGCTTCGGCCAGATCAGGCTGGTCGTTCGATACGCCACGCTGCACAAAGGCTCGGACACGGCGGTCCAGATTCTCGAGGCCGCAAGGCAGCAGGGCAAGTACTGGGAGGCGGTCGAAAGGGCGCTGGCCTCGCAGCCCCAATGGGCGGCGCACCACAACCCGCGGCCCGAGCTGATTTGGGGGTTGATCGCCGACACGGGAATCGATGTCGCCAAGGCCAGGGCGGCGGCCGACAGCCCCGAGATCGATCGGTTGCTGAAGCAGGACGCGGCCGACATGCGGGCATTGAAGGTCGACAAGACGCCTGGCTTCTTCGTCAACGGCACGCCATTGCGGGACTTCGGTGCCGCACAACTGAAGGCCTTGGTTGACCAGGAACTCGCGAAGGCCAGAGGGCAGTAGCACCTGCATCGGACTCGAGAAAGTCGACCATGGGCGATTCGTTGTCGTTGTCGTTGCCACCCCGCCAAACCGCATCGACGGGCAGTCGCCCGAGGCGACGCGCCTGGCTGCTGCTGGCTGCAGCGGCGACCGTTGCCTCGCTGCCCGCGTGTCAGCAGCGCGCGCCTCAGGCCTTCAAGGGCATCGACATCACCGGAGCCGAATACGCCCGCAGCTTCGACCTGCCTGATGCCGGTGGCACGACGCGCACGCTTGCCGACTTCAAAGGCAAGATCGTGATGGTGTTCTTCGGCTTCACGCAGTGCCCCGATGTTTGTCCTACCGCGCTCAGCCGTGCCGTCGAAGTGCGCAAGTTGCTTGGGGCGGATGCCGGCAAAGTCCAGGTCGTGCTCGTCACCATCGATCCCGAACGCGATACGCCGGAGGTCCTGCGCAACTACGTCAACGCGTTCGATGCCAGCTTCGTCGCGCTGCGTGGCGACCTGCAGGCGACCGCCGCCACCGCGAAGGAGTTCAAGGTCTTCTACCAGAAGGTGCCGACGGCCAGCTCGTACACGATGGACCACACGGCGCTGACCTACGTGTTCGACCCCAAGGGACGCGTGCGTCTGGCGCTGCCGCACAGCTTGCCGGCGCCGGATGTGGCCGCTGACTTGAAGGCGCTGCTCAGCGAGGCCAAGTAACGCCGACAGCCGAGACGTTGCCAACAGCTGAATGAGCCACGAAGCGCGTCCCTTGCTAGCGCTTGGTCGGGCTCGATGACTTCGCGGCCGAATCGATCAACTGCTTCTCCAACTTTTCAGCGGGCAGCGCGCCGGACACGCGCGTGCCGTCCTCGAAGACCAGCGTCGGCGTGCCGTTGACGCGATGCCTGGCGCCGAGCGCCGCGTTGCGCTGCAGCGCTGCCGTGTTGCATGCACCGATGCTGCGTGGTGGCGTCTTGCCGTCGATCATCCAGTCGCGCCAGACCGTTGCCTGGTCCTTGGCGCACCAGATGTCGCGCGACTTCTCGGGCGAATCGCCGCCGAGAATCGGATAGAGGAAGGTGTAGACCGTCACGTCCTTCACGTGGTTCAGATCCTTCTCGAAACGCCTGCAGTAGCCGCAGTTCGGATCGGCGAACACCGCGAGCCTGCGCGTGCCGCTGCCCTGCCGCCAGACGATCGCGTCCTTCAGCGGCAGGGCGGCAAAGTCGATGGCGGTGAGCTTGTTGATCCGTGCCTGCGTCAGATCGCCGCGCGAGCGGGTATCCACGATGCTGCCCTGGATCAGGTGGTCGCCGTTCGCGTCGCTGTAGAAGATGTCGTTGCCGATGCGCACCTCGAACAGGCCGGGGATCGACGTCTTGCTGATCTCGTCGACCTTCGGTAGGTCGGCCAGCCGCGCGGCGAGATTCCTGCGGATGGCCGCATCGTCGGCGATGACCGGGGCACTAAATACCAGGCCCGCGCCAAACACCCGAGCCGCATGGACAACCGCGTTTCTCATGCGAATCTCCTTGCCCGCGGCACCCGCCCAATGGCTCAGAGGTGTCGGCGAATCACGCACCGGGACAGCTCGGCACAGCCGAGGCCAAGCAACCATCCAGCCACCACGTCGGCAGGGAAGTGCATGGCGAGCGCGAGGCGTGACCATCCCACCGCGATCACGAATACCGTGATCCCAAGTCGCATCCGTGCCGAAGCCAGGGGCCACAGCGTTGCAGCGAGCACGGCGACGTAGACCGAATGACCGCTCGGAAAGCTGCCCGTCGTCGGCAAGTCACCAATTGGGCTGATAGCCATACCCAGGATCGAGAAGGGCCGCGGAAGGTTCAGGGCGCCCTTGAGCAACCAGGTGAGCATCGAGGCCGCCATGCCCGCAAGAATAAAGCGCCGAATCTGGCAACTGATCAGGCCCGCTCGCCGCGCGTCGTGTGTCCGGGACACGCGCCACGCCATCGCGCCCAACACCAGCGGGGCCACCCAGTAGCTGCCAACAGCGCTCACCAACCAGGCCAGCCATGACGCAACCGGGCTCTCCGCCAGAAAGTGAAGCAGCAGCGCTTCGTTGACCCCGCCCCAGTCGTAGAAGATCGACTTAAGGCGCATGAGAGTTCCATGCAGCGCGATGCCACGACCCTCGCGGCCCGTCGTGAATGCACTGTTCTCCCCGCCCGCCTTTCCCTCGCACTGTCAGAGTGCGGCGAGCACACGCTCCAGACGCTGCCGCACCTCGCTGGCGATCGGCTCGATCTCGGGGCGACCGACCAGGCCCAGCACTGCGGCCGGATCCATCATTTCGACGATCGTGTGGCCGGCCGCATCGCTGCGCACGACCACGTTGCATGGCAGCAGTGCGCCGATCTCGGGTTCGGCTTGCAGCGCACGATGCGCGAACTGCGGATTGCACGCGCCCAGGATGCGATAGGGCGACATCGCCAGTCCGAGCTTCTTCTTCATCGTCGCCGCGACGTCGATCTCGGTGAGCACGCCGAAACCCTCCTTGGCAAGCTCCTCGGTCACGCGCGCGACCGCCTCGTCGTGCCTCAGCGAGGTCGTCTTTCCGAATGCGTACTTCACCGACATGGCGTTCGCTCCATAGGTGGGTTGATTGTTTAGCAGACTCGAATGGGCACTACTTCGTCGTCGCCGGAGGCTGCGTCGTCCAGCGTTGGTGCCACATCATGTGCTCCATCATCATCTGCTGCATCGGCATGTACTGGTCCATCATGTACTGTCGCTGGCGCAACTGTTCAGGGGTGAGCTGCGAGTAGTAGTCGCGCATGTGACCCCAGCCCATCATGGGTCCGCCCATCATCGCGCCCGGCCCCATGTCGCCGCCGGTTCCGCAACAGCCGCCGGCACCCCACATGCCGTGCATCGCCGTCATCGCGTTCTGCATGGAGGTCCAGTGGTCCTGGATGAGTCGTTGACGCTCCTGCGGATCCTGGGTCTGACGGATTTCGTCCATCTGTTCCCGCATCCGCTTGATCTGCTCCTGTGCTTGCGCGAGACGCTTGTCGAACTCGGCTGGGCTCAACATCGGCTGTTGCGCCTGAGGGGCCTTCTTCGCAGGCTTCGCCTGCTGTGCCAACGCCGGTTGCGCGATCAGCGCCAGAGCAATTGAGGCACTCGCGAGACGGGTCATGTTCATTTCGTGCGTCTTTCCACCTGGACGGCTATTTCATCTATCACTTGACGCCAATTGGCGCTCACGAGCGACTCGCCGGACCCAACAGTCGCAGCCCGTTGCCCACCACCAGCAGACTCGCCCCCATGTCGGCGAACACGGCCATCCACATCGTCGCGTTACCAAAGATCGCCAGCAGCAGGAACACGGCTTTGATGCCGAGCGCGAGCGCGATGTTCTGCCACAGCACGGCATGCGTGCGGCGCGACAGGCGCACCGTCTCGGCAATGCGTCGCAGGTCGTCGTTCATCACCACCACGTCGGCCGCTTCCATCGCGATGTCGGTGCCGGCCGCGCCCATCGCCACGCCGATGTCGGCCTGCGCCAGCGCCGGTGCGTCGTTGATGCCGTCGCCGGTCATCGCCGTGGGCCCGATCTCGGCCTGCAGCTTCCGGATCGCGGCGAGCTTTTCCTCGGGCAGTAGGTTGCCGCGGGCATCGGTCAGGCCGGCTTCGCGGGCGATGGCGTCCGCGGTCGCCTGGTTGTCGCCGGTCAGCATGACAGCGCGAACACCGAGCGCTTCCAGCTCGGCAACGGCCTGCCGCGACGATGCCTTGACGGTGTCGGCCACGGCGAAGAGGGCCAGCGGCCTGTCGATGGAGGCCAGCAGGCTGACCGTGCGGCCCGCCTCCTCATGGGTGCGCAGGGTCGCCTCCAGTTCGGGCGAGCATTGGCCGCGGTCCTCGATCAGGCGGTGGTTGCCGAGCACGTAGGTGACGCCGTCGATCTCTGCCTCGATGCCTCGGCCGGCGAGCGCGGAGAAGTTCCTGGCGTCGATGCGGTTCGGTTGAAGCCCGTCGGCGATCGCACGCGAAACCGGATGGTCGGAATGCGCAGCGAGTGCGGCGGCGATGTGCTCGATACGGGCTGCGTCGCCGCCGGACGGCAGCACCGACCAGCTCACCAGACGCGGCTTGCCTTCGGTGATGGTGCCGGTCTTGTCGAGGGCGATGGCCTTGATGAGGCGCGCCTGCTCGAGGTGCACGCCGCCCTTGATCAGAATGCCGCGGCGCGCGGCGGCGGCCAGGCCGCTGACGACGGTGACGGGTGTCGAGATCACCAGCGCGCAGGGGCAGGCGATGACCAGCAGCACCAGAGCCTTGTAGACGGCGCCCAGCCAGGGCCAGCCCAGCAGCCAGGGCCCGACGCCCGCAACGGCGAGCGCGAGCACAAACACCGCGGGCGTGTAGATGGCCGCGAAGCGATCGACG
>JAEUPI010000261.1 GCA_016790175.1 Burkholderiaceae bacterium
CGGGGTTTGCATACGCGCGCACCAGTTCCACACCCTTGAACGGATCGTTCACCGCCACCTGGTAGCCCCAACCGGCGAGCGTGGCGCGCACGAACTCGGTGAACGCCGGCGCACAGGTGGTGCCGTCGCGGTCGCCGAGCACGAAATCGGCGCGGGCCACGCCGGGGCCGCCTTCGCCCATCGCGCCGCTGACCGCGTTCATCGAGTGGCAGTTGATGTGATAGACGACCCCGAAGCGCGCGTGCGCCGTGTCGAGCAGCTCGCACAGCCGGGCGTGGTAAGGCCGGTGGTAGCGCTCGATGCGTTCGCGCACCTCGCTCACGCCCAGCCGGCGCGCGTAGATCGGCCGGCCATCGTCGAGCGTGCGCCAGATCAAGGCCTTGCCGATGCGGGCCTTGCCGCTCGGCCGGTGCTCGTGCGGCCAGGCGCCGTCGAGCAGCGCGAGGTCCACGTCGCCGGCATGGCGGTTGGGGTCGAGGTAGGTGCGCGGAAACTGCGCCGCCAGCAGCGGGATGCCGAGTTCGGCGGCCGGCCGGTACAGCTCGTCGATGAAGCAGTCTTCGCCTTCGCGCAGATCATGCTCCGCCAGCACCGAGCCAAAGTCGGCCGGCATGCGCCGACCCGAATGCGGCGAGTCGAGCACCAGCGGATGGGTCGGCTGCCCGGGGCCGTGCACCACCAGCACGTCATCGGTCATCGGCTTGGTCCGGGCCTTGCATAAACGGGCCCCAGTATCCCCCTTGGAAACCCTTGCCGCACCCGGTGGATGCCCGGGGCGGCCCTGATAGGAAGTTCAACGCCGGTTGCTACGATGCGCCGCACCAGCGGCCCCGGGGTTCCCCGGGCCGACAAATCGATTCGAGCCCCCGAGCCGGGGCGAAGGAGATTTCACATGCAAGAGCGTGACCTGCGGGCCCTGATCGAAGAGGTGCGCGACGGCCGGCTGCCGCGTCGATCGTTCATCCAGCGCATGGTGGGCCTGGGCCTCACTGCGCCGATGGCCTCGATGATGCTGATGCACGAAGGCATCGCGCAGACGACCCCGACCATTCCCTACAAGCCCACCAAACGCGGCGGCGGTGGGGCGCTGAAGCTCATCTACTGGCAGGCCTCGGTGCACCTGAACCCGCACTATGCGGGCGGCACGAAAGACCAGGACGCGAGCCGCATCTTCTACGAGCCGCTGGCCGGCTGGGACACCGAGGGCAACCTGATTCCGTTCCTCGCCGCCGAGATCCCCACGCGTGCCAACGGCGGCCTCTCGGCCGACGGCAAGAGCGTCACGTGGAAGCTCAAGCGCGGCGTGAAATGGCATGACGGCAAGGACTTCACTGCCGACGACGTGGTGTTCACCGCCCAGTACGCCGGCGACCCGGCGGCGGCGATGGTCACCGTGGCCACCTACAAGGACATCAAGGTCACCAAGGTCGATTCGCACACCGTGCGCGTCGACTTCGCGAAACCCACGCCGTTCTGGGCCGAGCCGCTGGTGGGCAGCGCGGGCCTGATCCTGCCCAAGCATGTGTTCGAGCCCTTCTCCGGCGCCAAGTCGCGCGAGAACCCGGCCAACACCAAGCCGGTGGGCACCGGGCCGTACAAGATCGTCGAGTTCAAGCCCGGCGACATGCTGCGCGCCGAGGCCAACAAGGACTATCACGTGCCGAACCAGCCGTTCTTCGACACGCTCGAGGTCAAGGGCGGCGGTGACGCCACCAGCGCCGCGCGCGCCGTGCTGCAGACCGCCGAGTTCGACGTCGGCTGGAACCTGGCCGTCGAAGACGAGATCCTCAAGCGCCTGGAAGGCGCCGGCAAGGGCAAGATGACCTTCCACGAGGGCAGCGACATCGAGTTCGTGATGCTCAACGTCACCGACCCGTGGAACGAGGTCGAGGGCGAGCGCGCCAGCGCCAAGAGCAAGCACCCGGCCTTCAGCGACAAGGCCGTGCGCACCGCGATGAACCTGCTGGTCGACCGCAAGGGCATCGCCGACGTGATCTACGGCCGCGGCGCCATCACCACTGCCAACTTCCTGAACAACCCGCCGCGCTTCCGCAGCCCGAACATGAAGTTCGAGTTCAACATCGAGAAGGCCAACCAGGTGCTCGAGGCGGCAGGCTGGAAGAAGGGCGCCGACGGTATTCGCGCCAAGGGCAACACCAAGCTGAAGTTCGTGTACCAAACCTCGGTGAGCGGGCCGCGCCAGAAGTGCCAGGCGATCATCAAGGACGCCTGCACCAAGGCCGGCATCGAGCTGGAACTCAAGAGCGTGGTGGCTGCGGTGTTCTTCGGCAGCGACTTCGCGAACCCCGACACGTATCAGAAGTTCTGGTCCGACATGCAGATGTTCACGACCACGATGACGCAGCCGGACCCGCAGTTCTTCATGGAGCAGTTCACCTCGGCCCAGATCTCGCAGAAGGCCAACAAATGGGCCAGCCGCAACCTGGTGCGCTGGAGCAGCAAGGAATACGACGACACCTTCGCCGCGGCGCAGGTTGAGCTCGATCCGGTGAAGCGCGCGGCGCTGTTCATCAAGCTCAACGACTTGGTCGTCACCGACGGGCATGTGATCCCGCTGTTCGCGCGGCCGCGGCCGGTGGGCGTGGTGAACAAGCTGGCCACCAGCATCTCGGCCTGGGACAACCTCACGAGCTTCATGAGCTACTGGTACCGGGACGCCTGATCCCCATCCCGGCCACGCGCGCGGCGCCGCCTTGTTCAACTACATCTTCCGCCGCCTGCTGATCGCGGTGCCCAGCGTGCTGGGCATCAGCATCGTGCTGTTCACGGTGCTGGCGCTCGCGCCGGGCGATCCGTTCGAGGAGCTGGCCACCAACCCCAACGTGCCGCCCGAGGTGCGCATGGCGTTGCGCGCGCAGTTCGGCCTCGACGACCCGGTGTGGCAGCGCTATCTGCACTGGTTCACCAGCATGATGAAGGGCGACTGGGGCTTCAGCTTCGTGAGCCGCATCAACGTCGACCAGCTGATCCTGCAGCGGCTGCCGACCACGATCGTCGTGATCGGCCTGTCGCAGGTGCTGGCGATCCTGGTGGCGCTGCCGGTGGGCATCCTGGCGGCGGTGAAGCCGTATTCGTGGTTCGACCGCATCGCCAGCACGATCGCGTTCGTGGGCTTCTCGCTGCCCACGTTCTTCACCGGCGTGATCTTCAT
>JAEUPI010000246.1 GCA_016790175.1 Burkholderiaceae bacterium
TGGCGCGGCCCGGCCGAGGGCGATGCCCATCAGGTCGGCGTGCTCGAGGTTGATTGGTCGGCACTCGCGATGCGCGTGAAGCATGCGGTGCCGGTGCCGAGCCGGCCGCACGGCCTGCTGCCCGAGGCCGACGGCGCGCTGCTCGCGGTGGCGCTGCGGCCGGGCCGCTGGCTGATGCGCATCGATCGCACGGGACGCATGGTGATGCAGGTGCCCCCCGACGACGCGGGTCGCACCAGCTTCGGCGGCCATGTCGTGGCCAGCCGCGACGGCCGCTGGCTCTACACCACCGAAACGCATGGCGCCGACCGGCGCGGGCGCATCGGTGTGCGCGATGCGCGCACACTGTGCAAGGTGGACGAGTGGCTCACTCACGGCGTCGAGCCGCACCAGCTGCTGGTGGACGCCGATCGCCATGTGCTCGTGGCCAACGGCGGCATCCACCGCGATGCCGACGACCGCAAGCGTGACCTCGACCGCATGGACTCGTCGCTGGTGCAGATCGACGGCCGCAACGGCGAGCTGATCGGTCAATGGCGATTGCCCGATCCGCGCCTGAGCATCCGCCACATGGCCTTCAGCAATCCCATAGATGGTGCCGCATCGCGGCTCGGTCTGGCGCTGCAGGCCGAACACGACGACCCCGGTCGCCGCAACGAAGCGCCGTCGCTGGCGATCTGGAGCGGCGCTGCACTCACGCTGCCCGCACGCCAGGCCGCGGCGTCGGGTTATGCCGGTGACATCGCCGCGGCGGCCGACGGCGGCTTCGTGATCAGCAATGCCTTCACGCACCGCGCCTGGCTCTGGCAGCCCCAGCAACCCGATGCGCTGACCGAGGTGGTGCGCCTGCAGCGCGCCTACGCGCTGGCACCCTGGCATGCCGGCGGCGTGATCGTCGCCGCCGCACGCGGCATTGGCCGCTGGCATCCGACCGACCCGCCGGCGATGGTGCCGTGGCCGGCGCCGATGGCGCTCGACAACCACTGTGTGACCTGGGTTTGACGTGTGGGCCCGCGGAACCGGCAATCCGCAGTGCGATCGCCCAGCGCCGTCGGCGTGCCGTCCACGCCGTGATCGTCGATGTCGCCGGGTCGGCGAAGAGTCGGCCGGATTGTCCGGACCTCGCATCTCGTGTAGCGTCGCGCGTGTGAAGCCGCTGCCAGACACCGAGCGCCGCGACCTGATGCGCCAGGCCGCCTGCGTCGCGGGCGCGTGGGCCGTCTCCGGCGCACTGCCTTCGGTGGCCGCCGGCGAGGCGAGGCCGCACCCGCGATCGCTGCTGGTCGACGAGTACGCAAGCCCGTGGCTGGCGCGCCGGATCGAGCCGGGCCAGGCCTACCTCTTCAACTATCCGTACACGGCGTCGCCGGTGTTCCTGATCGCGTTCGAACGCGAGATCAGGCCGATCGAACTGATCACCGAAGACAAGCAGCGTTACGCCACGCCGGTCGGCGTCGGCCCGAACAAGTCGATCGTCGCGTTCTCGGCGATCTGCGCCCACAAGCTGATGTACCCGACGCCGGCGATCAGCTTCATCGGTCTACGCAGCGGCGGGAGCGGCGAGCCGGCGCAGGTAATCCATTGCTGCGGCGACAACTCTCGCTACGACCCGCAGCAAGGTGCCCGCGTGATCGCCGGCCCTGCGCCGCAGCCGCTCGCGGCCGTGATGCTCGAATGGGACGCGCGCAGCGATCAGTTGCACGCAACGGGCACGCGGGGCGGCGAGATGTTCGACGCGTTCTTCGAGAAGTACGCGATGAAGCTCGAACTCGAGACCGGCAGCAGCCTGCGCAAGCCGACCGGCGCGACCGCCGTGGTGCGGCCGGCCGCGAGCTACAGCAAGCAGTGGCGCAGCTGCAAAGCCTGAACGACCGCGCCAGCGATCAGCCGGAGACCACGCGCACCGGCGCGCGCTGCGGCTCCGGCTCGGAGTCGAAGCGCTCGAGCCCCGTGTAGCACAGGAAGTGCCGGTTCGACGCGCGGCCGAACAGCGTCATCCCCAGCCGCGTGGCCATCTCGTGACCCATCGCGGTCACGCCGTTGCGGCTGACGATGATCGGCACGCCGATCTGGGCCGACTTGAGCACCATCTCGCTGGTCAGCCGCCCTGTGGTGTAGAAGACCTTGTCGGCGCCGTGCACGTCGTTCATCCACATCCAGCCGGCAATGGTGTCGATCGCGTTGTGGCGGCCCACGTCCTCGATGAACATCAGCATCTCGGTGCCGCGAAACAACGCACAGCCGTGCACCGAGCCGGCCTTGCGATGGATGCTGTTCTGCTGGCGCATCACTTCGAGAATGTCGCGCAGCCTCGACTGGCTGATTCGCGCGCTCCGCGCGTCGGGCAACTGCACCGACTGCACCGCGCCCACCATGTCGCCGAACACGGTGCCCTGGCCGCAGCCGGTGGTGACCACACGCGACGCCGTCTTGCGCTCGAAGTCTTCGATGCCGGCACGCGTGCGCACCGCGACCGCGTTGACGTCCCAGTCCACGGTGATCGAATGCACCTCGTCGACGCCGGCGACCAGGCGCTGGTTGCGCAGGTAGCCGAGCGCGAGCAGTTCGGGTTCGGCGCCGAGCGTCATCAGTGTGACCAGCTCGCGCTTGTCGACGTACAGCGTCAGCGGACGCTCGTCGGGAATATGGATCGTGCGCAGATCACCGTACTCGTCGAGCACCTCGATTTCGCGCGTCAGCGCGGAGCCGGTGCGCGTGAGCAACGGCAGGCGAATCGGCTCTTGTGACGGTGAAGACGACATCAGTGCAACCGCAACGTGGCTATCCTGTGACGCATGATGGCCATGCTGAATGGGCGACGCGAGATCAAGACTTCTTGGCCGGCGCCGGCGCAGCTGCCGGAGCGGCAGCTGGCGGCGGATAGACGAACGGCCCCGGATCCGCGCATGGCGGGGTGGCGACCGGCTTCACGTCCTTGCCGGCCTTCTTGGCGTCAGCCAGGTATCCGGCGGCCACGCGATCCATCGACTGGCACAGCTTGAACGCGTCCACCTTGCCGCCATGCGCAGTCTTGGCGGCAGCCTCGGCGGCCTTGGCCTTGGCCTCGTCGTTGGGCGGCGGCAGCTTGGCCCATGCCGTGCCGGCGCACAAGGTCAGCAGCGCGAGGGTGAGGGTGGTCTTCATCGGTCCTCCACGATCCATGTTCAGGCCTGCGCAGCAGGTTTGCCGGACACCGGCGCAGGCTGCTTCGAGCGCTGCACCGGGATCTTGCCTGCCTTGACATCGTCGTACCAGAGCGAGTGATGCTCCTTGGCCCAGCCCTCGTCGACCCAGCCCGTCTTCATGCCATCGAGCGCGCCCTTGACGCCGATCGTGCCCATGTAGATGTGACCGGTGATGCCGATGATCATGACCATCGCCGCCGCGGCGTGGATCATGTGGGCGATCTGCATGTCGCCGCGCAGGAAGGTCGGGCCCGGCAGCAGTTCGACGAGCACCAGTCCCGAACCCACGAGCAACAGCCCCGGCAGGCAGTTGCCCCACCAGAACAGGCCCTTCTCGGCCGCATTGAAACGGTGTGACGGCACCTGCCCCTCACCGAGCATGCCGCCGGCGCGCCTGAGCCAATGGAGGTCGGCGGCACCGGCGATGTTGTCCTTCACGAAGGCGACGACCACGATCACCAGCGACACGGCGAACAGCGGACCGACGAAGTTGTGCAGCGTCTTCAGTGCCCACGCGAGCCAGCCGAACAGCGTACTGCCGATCACCGGCAGCAGAAAATACTTGCCGAACGCCATCACGATGCCCGAGAGGGCCAGGATCAGGAAGGTGCCCGCATTCACCCAGTGCGCCGCGCGCTCGAAGGGTGTGAATCGTTCGATCTTGCGCCCGGTGTCGGGCACATGTCCGCCCAGCGGGCCGCGGCGCCAATAGAAGATGGCCAGCGCCAGCAGCACGATCAGCAGCAGAGAGCCGCCATAGGGAATGATCCACTGGTTGCGTACCTGACGCCACGCCTCTCCGGCCGTGGTGTAGCCGGAGCCGGGGTACTGCACGAAACGCTGGATCAACACGCCCTTCTCGGGCCCGGGCAGCGACGTGTAGCCCTCGACATGCCCCGACTCGCGCACCGCACGCCAGAACGGCGCGTTGTTGCCCGGTTGGCTCGTCGAGCGCTGTGCGTTGGTGTCGTCCGGCTTGGGGTCTGCCGGCACGGTGAACCCGGGTGGCGCTCCGGCTGGCGGCTTGGCGGCCGGCGCCGGGTCGTCGGGAGCGGTGCTGCTCTGCGCCCAAGCCCCGGCTCCCAGGCCGAGCGCGAGCGTCAGCGCGAAGATCAGTCGCCGCAACGGGCTCATCATGCGTGCTCCTTGGCCTGTCGATGCTCAGGGCTTGGCGGCGCTGCGGGCGTATTCGTTCTGGCCCTGCGCGCGGCTGCGCAACTGCTGCTCCCACGCCGTCTGGTCGCCCGCCTTCCAGCCGTTGGCCACGTAGGCGCTGGCGCCGGTGGAACCCTGGAACGCCGGTACGTCGGCCTTCTTGGCCGCGCCCGCTGCCTTCTCGCCGCAGGCAGCGAGCGCGAGGCACGCGCTGCACAGCAACCACCCTGCGGTGCGGATCGTCATCATGATTTCTTGCCCTCCGGCTTGGCCTGCGGCGAGCCGCCGGTGGCGGGCTTGCCATAGGCCGTTCCCCAGCCCCACACCTCGCTGCCCTTGCCGCGCACCAGCACCCGGTTGCGGAAGATGTCGGCCACCACGTCGCCGTCGCCGCCGAGCAGGGCCTTGGTCGAGCACATCTCGGCGCAGGCCGGCAGCTTGCCTTCGGACAGGCGGTTGCGACCGTACTTCTCGAACTCGGCCGGGCTGCCGTTGGCCTCGGGGCCGCCGGCGCAGAAGGTGCACTTGTCCATCTTGCCGCGCAGGCCGAACGTGCCGCTGCTCGGGAACTGCGGGGCCCCGAACGGGCAGGCATACGAGCAGTAGCCGCAACCGATGCACACGTCCTTGTCGTGCAGCACCACGCCTTCGTCGGTCCGGTAGAAGCAATCGACCGGGCACACCGCCATGCACGGCGCGTCGGAGCAGTGCATGCAGGCCACCGAGACGCTGCGCTCGCCCGGCAGACCGTCGTTGAGCGTGACCACGCGCCGGCGGTTCACGCCCCAGGGCACGTCGTGTTCGGCCTTGCACGCCGTGACGCAGCCGTTGCACTCGATGCAGCGTTCGGCGTCGCAGATGAATTTCATTCGGGCCATGTGAGGTCTCCTGAAAACGTTGCGCCGGACGCGTTAGGCGATGGCTCGCTCGATCTGGCAGACCGTGGTCTTGGTCTCCTGCATCATCGTCACGCTGTCGTAACCATAGGTCGTGGCCGTGTTGACCGATTCGCCGCGCACCACCGGGTGTGCGCCGTCGGGGTAGTACGGCAGCATGTCGACGCCACCCCAGCGACCCGAGAAGTGGAAGGGCAGGAACACCGTGTCCGCTCCCACCCGCTCGGTGACGAGCGCCTTGACACGCAGGCCCTTGAACTCGGGCACGGCCTGCATCGGCGGCGTCTTCACCCAGACGTACTCGCCGTTGCGGATGCCGCGATCGTTGGCCGCCTTCGGGTTGATCTCGACGAACATCTCCTGCTGCAGTTCGGCCAGCCAGGGGTTCGAACGGGTCTCCTCGCCGCCGCCTTCGAACTCCACCAGTCGGCCGCTGGTCATGATCAGCGGGAAGGTCTTGCCGATGTCCTTGTTCTTCTCCTGCACCGTCTTGAACAACGTAGGCAGGCGCCAGAAGGCCTTCTTGTCGTCGTGCGTCGGGTACTTGGCGACCAGATCCGCGCGCGTGCTGTACAGCGGCTCGCGATGCTGCGGGATCGGGTCCGGGAAGTTCCAGACCAGCGCGCGCGCCTTGGCGTTGCCGAACGGATGGCAGCCGTGCACCTTCATCGCCACGCGGATGATCCCGCCCGACGGGTCGGTCTTCCAGTTCTTGCCTTCGGCTGCCTTCTGCTCGGCCTCGGTCAGATCGCTCCACCAGCCGAGCTTCTTCAACAGCAGGTGGTCGAACTCCGGATAGCCCGTCGTGAGATCGGCACCCTTGCTGTGCGAGCCATCGCCGGCCAGCAGATTCACCCCGTCGCGCTCGACGCCGAAGTTGGCGCGGAAGTTGCCACCGCCATCCATCACGTGCTTGGAGGTGTCGTAGAGGTTCGGTGAACCCGGATGCTTCATCTCCGGCGTGCCGTAGCAGGGCCACGGCAGCCCGAAGTAGTCGCCATCGAGCGAGTAGCCGCTCTCCTTGTCGACGCCACCTTTCGCGCGCAGCGTCTTGACGTCGAAGACATTCATGTTGCGCATGTGCGCCTTCAGCCGCTCGGGGCTCTGGCCGGTGTAGCCGATGGTCCACACGCTCTTGTTGATCTCGCGGAGGATGTCTTCGGGCACCGGCTCGTCCTGGCCCTTGACCTTCTGCATCTTGTAGTTCTTGACCAGCTCCTTGTCGAAGCCCAGCTTCTGCGCCAGCTGGTACATGATCATGTGGTCGGAGCGGCTCTCCCACAGCGGTTCGATCACGCGCTCGCGCCACTGGATCGACCGGTTGGACGCCGTGCACGAACCGCTGGTCTCGAACTGCGTGCACGCCGGCAGCAGATAGACCGCGCGGTTGGCGTTCTTGTCCTCGGCCTTGCCCGGCATCGCTGCCATCGCCGCCGTGGCACTCGGGAACGGATCGATCACCACCAGCAGATCGAGCTTGTCCATCGCACGCTTCATCTCGAGGCCGCGCGACTGGGAGTTCGGCGCGTGCCCCCAGAAGATCAGGCCGCGCAGGTTGCTCTCCTGGTCGATCAGCTCGTTCTTCTCGAGCACGCCGTCGACCCAGCGCGACACGGTCATGCCCGGTTTGGTCAACATGCCGGGCGCGTACTGCTTCTTGATCCACTCGAAGTCCACGCCCCAAATGTTGGCGAAGTGCTTGAACGAGCCTTCGGCCAGGCCGTAGTAGCCGGGCAGCGAGTCTGGGTTGGGGCCGACGTCGGTAGCGCCCTGCACGTTGTCGTGGCCGCGGAAGATATTCGCGCCGCCGCCGCTGGTGCCGATGTTGCCGAGCGCCAATTGCAGGATGCACGAGGCCCGCACCATCGCGTTGCCGATCGTGTGCTGGGTCTGCCCCATGCACCAGACGATCGTGCTCGGCCGGTTCTCGGCCATGGTCTTGGCCACCTGGAACACCGTGGTCTCGTCAACGCCGCAGGCCTCCTGCACCTTGTCGGGCGTCCACTTGGCCATCACGTCCTCGCGCACCTTGTCCATGCCGTAGACGCGGTCGGCGATGTACTTCTTGTCTTCCCAGCCGTTCTTGAACACGTGGTACAGCACGCCGAACAGGAACGGGATGTCGGTGCCCGAGCGGATGCGCACGTACTGATCGGCCTTGGCCGCGGTGCGCGTGAAACGCGGATCGGCCACGATCATCTTGCAGCCGGTTTCCTTGGCGTGCAGCATGTGCAGCATCGACACCGGGTGCGCCTCGGCCGCGTTGCTGCCGATGTACAACGCCGCCTTCGCGTTCTGCATGTCGTTGTACGAGTTGGTCATTGCGCCGTAGCCCCAGGTGTTGGCCACGCCGGCCACCGTGGTGCTGTGACAGATGCGCGCCTGGTGGTCGGTGTTGTTGCTGCCCCAGAGGCTCATCCACTTGCGCAGCAGGTACGCCTGCTCGTTGTTGTGCTTCGACGAACCCACCACGAAGATCGAGTCGGGGCCGCTCTGCTTCTTGAGGTCGAGCATCTTGGCGCTGATCTCGGTGAGGGCCTGATCCCAGCTGATCTTCTGGTACTTGCCGTCGACCAGCTTCATCGGCTGCTTGAGCCGGTACTCGCCGTGCCCGTTCTCGCGCACCGCAGCACCCTTGGCGCAGTGCGCGCCAAGGTTGATCGGGCTGTCGAACACCGGCTCCTGGCGCACCCAGACGCCGTTCTCGACCACCGCGTCAATCGCGCAGCCCACCGAGCAATGGCCGCAGACGGTGCGCTTGACCTCGACCTTGGCCTTCGGGTCGCCGCCATG
>JAEUPI010000007.1 GCA_016790175.1 Burkholderiaceae bacterium
CCAGCGGGCGATCAGCACGCCGCCGAGCAGGGCGACCATCGGGTCGAGCCAGCGCCAGCCCAGCCAGAGTCCGGCCGCGAGCGCCGCGATCGCGAGTATCGAGGTCAGGGCATCGGCCAGGACATGCAGGTACGCAGCGCGAAAGTTATGGTCGTGGGTGTGCACCTGATCATGATGAGGGTCGTCGTCGTGGCCATGCGTGTGTGCCTGTTCATGCCCATGCCCATGCGCGTGCCCATGCCCATGCCCATGCGCGCGCCCGGGACCGCTGCCGCGCGCGAGCAACCAGGCGCAGACCCCATTGACCACCAGGCCGATCGCCGCGACGGTGATCGCCTGTTCGTAAGCGATTTCGTGGGGCATACGCAAGGCCTGCATCGCATCGATTGCGATCCACACGCTCACGGCGAGCAGCAGCAGCCCGCTCGAGTACGCCGCGAGCACCTCGATTTTCCAACCGCCGAACGCGAACGCTGCCCGGCCATGGGCGCGACGCGCCAGGTGCGCGGCCAATGCGGCGCCGCCGAGCGCCAAGGCGTGCGTGCCCATGTGCCAGCCGTCGGCCACCAGTGCGAGCGAGCCGCTCCAGTAGCCCGCCACCAGCTCGAGCGCCATCGTGGCCAGCGTGATCACCGTCACCCACCACAGCGCCCGTTCGCGCCGCGGTGCGTGCTCGTCGCCGAACGCGTGGCTGTGGGCAAACGGCGTCAGGTCGTGCGTGTGCGGTCTGGCCATGCTGCGCAGTGTGCCTCCGGCCGCCGCGGCTGCAAAGCGCGGCGGCCTTCGTCAGGCACGCCGCCGCATCAGCAGATAGGCGGCAGGAATCACGAACATCGACAGCAGCGGCGCCGTGATCATGCCGCCGACCATCGGCGCGGCGATGCGCTGCATCACCTCGGATCCGGTGCCGGTGCCGAGCAGAATCGGCAACAGGCCGGCGAGGATCACCGCCACCGTCATCGCCTTCGGCCGCACGCGCAGCACGGCGCCGTCGCGGATGGCGCCCTCCACGGCATCGGCGGTCGGCCGTGCCCCGGCGGCCACGCGCGCCTCCAGCGCGTGCCGCAGGTACAGCAGCATCACCACGCCGAACTCGGCGGCCACGCCGGCCAGAGCGATGAAGCCGACGCCGGTGGCCACCGATTGATGAAAGCCCATGGCCCACAGCAGCCAGACCCCGCCGATCAGCGCGAACGGCAGAGTCGCCATGATCAGCAGCGCCTCGCCGATGCTGCGGAAGGTGAGGTACAGCAGCACGAAGATGATGAGCAGCGTGGCCGGCACCACCCACTGCAGCCGCGCCATCGCGCGTTCGAGGTACTCGAACTGGCCCGACAGCGAAACGCTCATGCCGGGCTCCAGCGGGATCGCTTGCGACACGCGCTGCCTCAACTCCTGCGCCACCGATGCCAGGTCGCGCCCCTGCACGTCGACGTAGACCCAGCCCGACGGCCGTGCGTTCTCGCTCTTCAGCATCGGTGGCCCGTCGGTGATGCCGATATGGGCCACGGTGCCGAGCGTGATCTGCTGGCCCATCGGCGTGAGCACCGGCAGCTCGACCAGGCGCTGCGGTGTATCGCGCCATTCGCGCGGATATCGCAGGTTGATCGGGAAGCGCGCACGGCCCTCGACCGTCTCGCTGACGTTCTCGCCGCCGATGGCGCCGGCGACGATCATCTGCACGTCGGCGATGTTCAGGCCGTAACGCGCGGCGGCGGTGCGGTCGATCTGCACGTCGATGTAGCGGCCACCCGTCAACCGCTCGGCCAGCGCCGACGTGACGCCGGGCACCGTCTTCGCGAGCTGCTCGATCTGCACCGCCACGCGGTCGACCGCGCCCAGGTCCGACCCGCTGACCTTGACCCCGATCGGGCTCTTGATGCCGGTGGCCAGCATGTCGATGCGGTTGCGGATCGGCGGCACCCACAGGTTCGCGAGCCCCGGCACCTTGACCGCGGCGTCGAGTTCGGCGATCAGCTTCTCCGGCGTCATGCCGGCCCGCCACTGCTCGCGCGGCTTCAATTGAATCGTCGTCTCGAACATCTCCAGCGGTGCCGGGTCGGTGGCGGTCTCGGCGCGGCCGGCCTTGCCGAACACGCGGTCGACCTCGGGCACGGTCTTGATCATCCGGTTGGTGATCTGCAGCAGTTCTCCCGCCTTCTGCGCCGACAGGCCCGGCAGCGCCGACGGCATGTACAACAGATCGCCCTCGTCGAGCGGCGGCAGGAACTCGCCGCCCAGGCGCATCAACGGCCAGGCGGTCGTGGCCAGCAGCAGCACGGCGACGACGAGCGTGGTCTTCGGCGCGGCCAGCACGCCGTCGAGCAACGGGCGGTACAGCGCGATCAGGGCGCGCGTCAGCGGATTGCGGCGCTCGTCGGGAATGCGGCCGCGGATCCAGTAGCCCATCAACACCGGAATCAGCGTCACCGACAGCCCTGCCGCCGCCGCCATCGCGTAGGTCTTGGTGTAGGCCAGCGGCCCGAACAGCCGCCCCTCCTGCGCCTGCAGCGTGAACACCGGCACGAACGACAACGTGATGATCAGCAGCGAGAAGAACAGCGCCGGGCCGACCTCGCTGGCGGCGGCGGTGATCAGGCCCCAGCGCTCGTCGCCCTCGAGCGGTCGGTCGGGGTTGGCGTGCTGCCAGGCCTCGATGCGCTTGTGCGCGTTCTCGATCATCACCACCGCGGCGTCGACCATCGCGCCGATCGCGATCGCGATGCCGCCGAGCGACATGATGTTGGCGTTGATGCCCTGAACATGCATCACCACAAAGGCAGCCAGCACGCCGAGCGGCAGCGCAATGATCGCCACCAGCGCCGAGCGCAGGTGGAACAGGAACAATGCGCAGACGATCGCGACGACGGCGAACTCCTCCACCAGCTTGCCCGACAGGTTGTCGACCGCGCGCTGGATCAGCGCGCTGCGGTCGTAGGTCGTCACGATCTCCACGCCCGGCGGCAGGCTGCGCTTGAGCTCCGCCAGCTTGGTGCGGACGGCCGCGATCGTCGAGCGTGCGTTCTTGCCCGAGCGCAGGATCACCACGCCGCCGGCCACCTCGCCCTCGCCGTCGAGTTCGGCGATGCCGCGCCGCATCTCCGGCCCGGCCTGCACGGTGGCCACGTCGCCGAGCTTCACCGGCACGCCGCCGCGTGCGGCGAGCGGGATCGCGCGAAAGTCGGCCAGCGATTTCAGGTAGCCGCTCGCGCGCACCATGTACTCGGCCTCGGCCAGCTCGAGCACCGAACCGCCGCTTTCCTGATTGCCGGCGATCAGTGCACTGCGCACCTGCTCGTAGGTGATGCCGAAGCCGGCGAGCTTGGTCGGCTCGAGCTGCACCTGCACCTGCCGCACCATGCCGCCGATGCTGGCGACCTCGGCCACGTCGGGCAGGCTCTTCAGCTCGTACTTGAGGAACCAGTCCTGCAGCGCGCGCAGCTGCGACAGGTCGTTGCGGCCGGATCGGTCCACCAGCGCGTACTGGTAGATCCAGCCGACGCCGGTGGCATCGGGGCCGAGCGCAGTCTTCGCGCTCGCGGGCAGCCGACCCTGCACCTGGTTCAGGTACTCGAGCACGCGCGAGCGGGCCCAGTACAGATCGGTGCCGTCGTCGAACAGCACGTAGACGAAGCTGTCGCCGAAGAACGAGAAGCCGCGCACGGCCTTGGCCCCCGGCACCGACATCATCGTGGTGGCCAGCGGATAGGTCACCTGGTTCTCGACGATCTGCGGCGCCTGCCCGGGATAGCTGGTGCGGATGATCACCTGCACGTCCGACAGATCCGGCAACGCGTCGATCGGTGTGGAGCGCAACGCCACGACGCCGGCGGCGGCGAGGAAGGCGGTGGCCAGCAACACCAGGAAGCGGTTGGCGACCGACCAGCGGATCAGCGCGGCGATCATTGCGCAACTCCGCTCGCCGCGCGCGCGGGCGTCGACGGCACCGCCGCGGCGACCGGCGCCGCGTGCGTCAGCACCCAGTCGTCGCCCTGCTTGACGAAGCCGAACTCGACGCGCTGGCCCTTGGCGAGGCCCTTCGCGAGCGCGGGCTCGGCGAGCTTGAAGGGCATCGTCATCGACGGCCACTTCAGCGCCGGCACCGGCTCATGGTCGAGCGTGATGCTGTCGGCCTCGATGTCGACGACGGTGCCGCGCGCCTGGTAGGCGCTCGCGGCGGTGGCGGTTGTTTCGCCCGGCCGCACGCCCTGCAGGCTCGCCTCGGAGTCGATCAGGAACTGGCCCGACGCCACCACCCGCTGCCCGGCCTGCAGACCCTGGCGGACGACGACGCGGTCGTCGAACTGTTCACCGATCTGCACCTCGAGCGGCCGGTAACGGCCCGGCGCGTCGGCGACGTACACGATCGCCCGGCGACCGGTGCGGATCACGCTCTCGGCCGGCACCACCAGCGCCTCACGCTGCGGTCCGCGCAGGGTCACTTGCGCGAACATGCCCGCGCGCAGCCTGAAGCCCGGGTTGGGCAGTTCGATGCGCAGCCGCAGCGTGCGTGTGTCGCGGTTGGCCTCCGGCAGGATCGCCGCGACCCGGCCCTTGACGATCTGCTCGGGCAGCGCCGGAAGGCGAGCCTCGGCCACCTGCCCCGGGCGCATCGTCGCGGCCTGTGCCTCGGGCAGGGCGACCTCGAGCCACACCGCCGCCAGGCCGTTGATGCGCGCCAGCGTCATGCCGGGCGCGACCGTCATGCCTTCGCGCACCGCCAACTCCGCGATCACACCCCCGATCGGCGCCGTGATGGTCTGCACGCCGACCGCGGTGTCGGTCCTTTCGGCCTGCTCGATCAGCGCCGCCGGCAGGCCCAGCAGCGTCAGGCGCGAGCGTGCAGCCTGCGTCAATGCAATCTCACCTGTCCGCTTGACGGCCAGGTATTCCTGCTGCGCGGCGAGCCACTCGGGGTTGAGCAGGTCGGCGAGCGGAGCGCCGGCGGCGATCACGTCGCCGGGCGCGCGCGCGTAGACGCGCTCGACGAAGCCGGCCGTGCGCGCCTGCACGATCGCAATGTCGCGCTCGTTGAGCTGCACGGAGCCGACGGCGTCGATCGCGGCGCCGATGGGCCGCCGCTCCACCGTCGCCAGCCGCACGCCGAGCGACTGTGTCGTCTGCGACGATACGGCGACGCCGCCGCTGGAGGTATCGCCCTCGTCGGCGTAACGCGGCACCAGCATCATGTCCATGAACGGCGACTTGCCCGGCTTGTCGAACTTCTGCGAGGGCACCATCGGGTCGTACCAATACAGGACCCGCCGTTCGCCCGACGCCGGGGCCGCGGGCGCGGCCGGGCCGGCACCGTTTGTGGCTGCGTGCGTGGCGTGGTCGCCCGGGGCACTGCGCCATGACGACAGGGCGTAGCCGGCGGCGATTCCGGTGATCAGAGCCGCTGCGGCGATCAGGAGCTTCGAGAGCGCGGTGTTCAACATGTTCGTTACTCCGCTACCAAGGTGGTCAGGCGCACGCGCAGCGCGGCGCGTTGCGCGTCGAGATCGATCAGCTTGAGCCGGATGTCGGCCGCCTCGCGACGCGCCGCGAGCACGGCGGCGAGATCGCCGCGCCCGGCCTGGTAGCTCGCAAGGGCGAGGGCCACGCGCTCACCCGCCAGCGCCTGAGCGCTGCCGGCGAGGCGCGCATGCTGGCGATCGAGCGCCTGCAGCTCGGCGAGCTGCATGTCGATCTCCTCGCGGTGGCGGCGCATCGTCTCCTCGCGTTCGGCCTCGACCCGCTGGGCTTCCTTCTGTTTCGCCGCAAGCTGCGGCTGCTGGCGTTCGCCGCGCTGCCAGGGCAGCTCGAACGTGAACTGGAACGACACCATGTCGCCGTAGGGTGAGCCGCGTTTGCTGTAGGCAAGCTCCCAGCCCCAGTCGCCGTGCTGTTCGGCGTCGACCTCGCGCGCCTCGGCCTGCGCCATCTGGTGCATGGCCACGTACGGTGCGATCTCGGCGTGGCGGTGGATGTCGGCGCGCACCTGCTCGGCCGATACGGCGGGCACGGCGGCGTCGCCATCGAGGGGCTCGTCGGCGCGCGGGCCGACCCAGCGACGCAATGCGGCGCGCGCCTTGGCGACGTCGCGCACCACGTCGTCGCGGCGGTCGGCGAGCGTCAGCGCTTCTTGCCGCGCCATCGTGGCATCCGCCGGCATCGCGCGTCCGCCGGCGATGCGGGCGTCGAGGGTGGCCTGAAGCAGCTGGTTCTCGCGCTCCAGCTCGGCCAGCGGCGCGAGCCGGCGTTCGGCGAAGTGCACGGCCACCCAGGCCAGCGTGGCGTCGCGCTGCACGTTGAGCTGCGCCGCCGCGAGCATCGCGCGCTCGCGTTCGACCCTGGCCTGCGCGAGCGACTCGCGCGCCGCGCGTTTGGCGCGGTTGGGCACGTCCTGCATCAGCGCGATGCGCTGCATCGTCATGAAGTCGCGCGTCAGGCTGTAGCGGTCGGGGCCGCCGACGGGGTAGTTCTCGACGCCGACGCCGAGCTTGGGGTCGGGCAGCGTGCCGGCGGCGCGTTGCGCCGACTGTGCACCGTCCAGAGCGTGCTGCTGCGCGAGCAGTGCGGGCGCCTGGTCGCGTGCGAGGCGCACGGTGTCGGCGAGGCTCAGACCCGCATGCGCGGCGGGCCAGGTGACAAGCAGGGCCGCGGCGGCGAGCGGGCGGAAACGGATCGAACGGTACATGGGCGAATCCTGTGGCGATGAAGGGCGACACGACGACGCTCGCGCCCGTTAGGGCGCGCAGCGCGCGGCGCCGCCTTCAATCGCGCAGGACTCGCAGCACGAGGTAGATCGGTGGTGTGCCGGGCGGTGGCAACGCGAAGGCGTCGCCCGGGCCGGCGGCGGGCCGGCCTGACGCGGGCAGCGTGGCGTTGCTGCGCCAGTCGAGCACCGCGATCAAGCCGAACGCCGCCGAGGGCTCGGCGCTCGGCGTGACATTCACGCTCTGTGTGCCCTGCTCACAATGGGCCTTGCACAGCTGCGGCTGCGCGGGGTCCATCGCGGCCGGCGACATGCCGGCACAGTCCGGCATTTCGGCCATCGCCGCAGCATCGGCGTTCGGCAGCGTGCGCGGGCACAGGTAACCGGCGGTGGCCCACTGCGCGAGCAGCAGGCTGAGCACCAGCACGAGCGACACGCGTCGCCGCAGCGTCCGCAACCGAATCATGGCCATCAGTCTAGGCGCCCCGGTCGTGCACGACTTGACCTAAGGCAAGCCGCGCCACCGACGGCGGGCGCGCTCAGCGGGCCGCTTCGATCGTGGTGACGATGTACTTGCCGCCTTCGTTGACGGCCGTGAAGCGGATCTTGTCGCCGGCCTTCAGCTTGCCGAGCATCGCAGCGTCCTTGACGTTGAAGACCATCGTCATGGCCGGCATGTCGAGCGACTTGATCTCGCCATGCTTGATCGTGATCTTCTGGGCTTCGCGGTCGACCTTGCGCACCTCGCCATCGGCAAGGTCGGCGGCCGCGACGGCGGCCGCGGCGGCCAGCGCGAGCAGGGCGGACAGATGTCTCTTCATTTCGGTACTCCTTCAAGGGTTGCAGGGTTCATCGGCGTTTCTCGTTCGTCACGGGGTCAGGCCGGTCAGCCGGTTCTGCCGGCAGCACCGTGATCCGGCCCACCATGCCCGCCTGGTAGTGACCGGCGATCAGGCAGGCGAAGCCGAACGTGCCGGGCCGGTTGAACGTCCAGACAATGCGGCCGACCCGGCCCGGCGCCACATGGGCCATGTACGGCTCGTCGTGCTCCATGTTCGGGAACTTCATCATCAGCGCCGCGTGTTCGTCCAGCTCCCGCTGTGTGCCGATGACGAACTCGTGCATCAGCTTGCCGCGGTTGCGCAACACGAAGCGGATCGTCTCGCCCTCGCGAACCTCGATGGATTCGGGTGTGAAACGCATGTTGTCGGTCATCCCGACCTCGAGGGTCCGCTTGACGGCCTTGGCGTCGCCGGCGATGCCCCAGTCCTTCTGTTCCTTGCGCACGGCTCCGGCCTTCTCGGCGTGCGTCTGGCCCTGATGAGCGAAGACGCTGCCGCAAAGCAGTGCAGCCCATATCAGCACGGGCCATGTGGCAGCCATCCATCGGTTCTTGTGCATGCGGCGTTTCTCCGGTGGTCGATCGCGTCGGTTGTGGACCGGCGTCAATGGCCGGAGTGCGCGCCCGACGGCTTGCGCACCCGGACCTCCACGTCACGGGCCGGCCGCTGCCGTGATGGCGCGGTGCCAGCCGCTTCGGCCTTGAAGCGGGCGGGCTCCGGCAGTGCGCCTGAGAACTCGTAGGCCACGGTGCCGGGCGGATGCCGGAACCAGCCGGGGTCGCCGTAGTCGCCGCGCTTCTGGTCGCGGCGCACCTTGATCATGCTGAACATGCCGCCCATGCCGACCGCGCCGAACGGGCCAGTGCCGGTCATCATCGGCGTGGTGTTGTCGGGCAGCGGCATTTCCATCTCGGTCATGTCCTTCATGCCGCGTTCGCCCATCACCATGTAGTCGGGGATCAGCCGCGTGATCTGGCGCGCGAGCCCCGAATGGTCGACACCGATCATCGTCGGCACGTTGTGGCCCATCGCATTCATCGTGTGATGGCTCTTGTGGCAATGAAAGGCCCAGTCGCCCTCCTCGTCGGCCAGGAACTCCAGCTGCCGCATCTGGCCCACCGCGATGTCGGCCGTGACCTCGTATTGCCGCGTGCTCTTGGGCGTAGGCCCGCCGTCGGTGCCGGTGACCAGGAACTCGTGGCCATGCATGTGGATCGGGTGGTTGGTCATCGTGAGGTTGCCGATGCGGATGCGCACCTTGTCCATGTGCCGCACGACCAGCGGGTCGATGCCGGGAAAGATGCGGCTGTTCCAGCTCCAGAGGTTGAAGTCGAGCATCGTCATCACCTTCGGCGTGGCGCTGCCGGGCTCGATGTCGTGGGCATTGAGCAGGAAGCAGAAGTCGCGGTCGACCTCGTCGATCAGCGAATGCCTGCCCTTCGGGTGGGTGACCCAGAAGCCCATCAGCCCCATCGCCATCTGCACCATCTCGTCGGCATGCGGGTGGTACATGAAGGTGCCCGGGCGCCGCGCGACGAACTCGTAGACGAAGGTCTTGCCCGGCGGAATGCCCGGCTGCGTGAGGCCGGTCACGCCGTCCATGCCGTTCGGCAAACGCTGGCCGTGCCAGTGCACGCTGTGCAGCTCGCCGAGCTTGTTGGTCACGAAGATGCGCACGCGGTCGCCTTCGACGACCTCGATCGTCGGCCCGGGGCTCTGGCCGTTGTAGCCCCACAGGTGAGCCTTGAAGCCGGGCGCCATCTCGCGCACCACCGGCTCGGCCACGAGGTGGAACTCCTTCACGCCGTTGTTCATGCGCCAGGGCAGCGTCCAGCCGTTGAGCGTGACCACCGGGTTGTAGGGCCGGCCGGTCGGCGGCACGAGCGGCGGCATCGTGTCGGGTTTCGTCTGGATCGCCGGTTCGGGCAGGGCCGCCAGCGCGACCTTGCTGACCGTGGCGGCACTCACGGCCGCGGTGATCGTGCCGGCGCCGCCGAGAAAGTTGCGTCGGGAAACCATGTGGGCTCCTTGCATGTCAATGGCCGGCGCCGGCGTCGTCGGCCGCGGTGGCCGAGATCGCCGCGGCAGCGGCCAGGCCGGGCTTGCCGATCAGCGCCATGTCCAGATCGGCCTGCGCGATCCAGAAGTCGCGCAGCGCATCGATGGCGGCGTTGACGCTCGCGATCTGCGAGCGGGCGTCGGCCAACAGCTCGAACACGCCGATCAGCATGCCGTTGTAGCGCAGCAGGTTCTCTTCCGAGATGCGCTGCCGCAGCGGCACGACCTCGTCGCGCTGATGCTGCGCGATGTCCCAGGCCGAGCGATAGGCGCCATAGGCCTCGCGCACCTCGGAACGGGCGTTGACGGCGAGCTCGGCCGCGCGATGAACGGCCTGCATGTAGACGCTTTCGGCCCTGGCCACGCGGGCGTCGCCCCAGTCGAACAGCGGCAGCTCGAACCCGATCTCCCAGCCCCTGCGCGTGGGCGCCTCGTTGGAGCTTTCGTGCAGCAGGCCCAGCTCGAGCACGTTGACGAATCGCGTCGTCCGCGTCAGGCCCAGGTTACGCGCGGTTTGCTCCACGGCGAGCCGGGCGCCTTGCACGTCGAGCCGCTGAGCCATGGCCAGGCGTTCGATGTCGGGCTGATCGCGCGGCGAGGCGGGCAGGTCGGGCAGACGCTCGGGCAGGCGGAAGTCGGTTTGCTCGCCCCACAGGCCCATCAGCCGCGTCAAGCGCTCGCGCGTGCTGCGTTGCAGCTGGGCTGCGCGCGCGACATTGAGCGCCGCATCGGCATAGAAGGCCTGCTCGCGCGAGTGCTGCAGCTTGTTGAAGTTGCCCACCGCGGCCATGCGACGGGCCAGCTCGGCGCCGGCCTCTGCGGCCTGCATCACCTGGCGCGTGTAGCGCACGGTCTCCTCGGCGGCCACGGCCATGATCCAGGCCTTTCGTGTGTCGGCCGCGAGCGAAAGCACGTTCGTCGCGGCCAGGCCCTGCACCTGCGCGAAGCGGCGAGACTCCACCTGCCGGCGCATCGGCAACGCGATCAGATGGGCCAGGTTGAAGTGAAGGCCGAATTCGCGCTCGACCTCATCGCCGCGGGTGAAGCGCCCGAAGCCGATGCCGGGGTTGGGCAATCGCCCGGCCTGCACCCAATCGGCCTCGGCAATGCCGAGCTCGTGCAACGCCGCCTGCAGGCCGCGGTTGTTCAGCAGTGCGATCTGCACGGCCGCGTCGACGGCCAGCGGCTGGGCCAGCAGCGCCGATACGCGACGCTCGATGCGTTCGCGGTCGGCCTCGGAGCGCGCCACGTCCACCTCCATGCCGAGGTGGTCCTTCGCGCTGCGCTGCACCGGTGCGATGCCGCCGTCGGCGCTGAAGCCGGCGCAACCGGCAACGAGCATGGTGGCTGCGAACCCCAGCACGATCCGTGGCCACAGACGACCTTGTATGAGGTCCATGCGGCCTCCTCAATGTCGATGGACCGGTGCCGATGCCGGCGCCGCCGGATTCGCCGCAGCGGCGGACCCGGGTGTGGCGGGTCTGGGCGCGGATGGCGCAGCGGCAGCCGGCGCAGCCGTGCCGTCCTGTGCCGCCTCACGAGCGTAGGACCGCCAGCCACCGATGCGCTTGACGGTCTCGTTGGCCTCTCGCCAGGGCACAGCCGGTCCGTCGTTGATGCGGCGATAGCCTTCGAAGGCCGAGCGGTGGGTGAGCGGTCGGGTCGCCGCTTGTGCATCGAGCGGGTCGGGCATAGCGGCCAGGGCCGGCGCCGCGGCAAGAGCCAACGGGGCCAGCAGGGCCAGCAGGGCCGGGCAGTCAGGCAGGCGTTTAGTCATCGGGTTCTCCGGTTCTGCCGCGCGCGGGGTTCGACGCCCTGACGCGGCAATGCACCAAGGGGCGCGAACAGGCGCGCCGGCGGGTGCCTCCGCGCGCCGGCATCCGATGCGGCGTGCGGAGTCGCTCGGGGAACTCAGCGGGGGGGTCGGTACAGGCCGTCGGGCGCGTCGCGCCCGGCGCCGAGGCCGTGACCAGCCTGCGGCGCGGACCGTGGGGTCTCGGCGTCGAATGCAGCGAAGGCCATCGCCGGCATCGCCACACCGTGGCACACGGCACAAAGGTGGCAGCCCGAGCCGGCCGGCGACGCCGGGTCCTGCGGCGACGGCGCGCCGGCATCCGGCGCCACGGCCGCGCTGGCCGGGCTGCCGGCGTGCATCGGGCAGGGTGTCGACGCGTCGCCCGCACTCTGCACCGCGGCCGGGCCATGCAATGCGCCGCTGCCCAGCATCACCGCATGCGCCATGCCGCGAAGCGGCAACAGCGCCACGCACAGCCAGATCAGCAAGACGCCGCGTCGCATGGTGGATCGCAGTATAGGCACGCCCGGTTGGCTCTGCTGACGCCGCGCCGTCTCCCGGCCATCGGGCGCAGCCGCGTGCCTACAATGCCGCGCCAACGCCACCCCAGTCGCCCGAGATCCGCATGAGCAGCACGCCCAGCGCCGCGCACCCCGACCTCGGCAGGATCACGCCGCGCGAGAAGGCCGAGATCCTGGCCCAGGCGCTGCCGTACATCAGAAAGTTCCACGGCAAGACCATCGTCATCAAGTACGGCGGCAACGCGATGACCGACCCCGCGCTGCAGCAGGACTTCGCCGAAGACGTGGTGCTGCTCAAGCTGGTGGGTCTGAACCCGGTGGTGGTGCACGGCGGCGGCCCGCAGATCGAAGAGGCGCTCGGCCGCCTGGGCAAGAAGGGCACCTTCATCCAGGGCATGCGCGTGACCGATGAAGAGACGATGGAAGTCGTCGAATGGGTGCTCGCCGGCGAGGTGCAGCAGGACATCGTCGGCCTCATCAACCATGCCGGCGGCAAGGCGGTGGGCTTGACCGGGCGCGATGGAGGCCTGGTTCGCGCACGCAAGCTGAAGATGATGGACAAGGACGACCCCACGAAGGAGCACGACGTGGGACAGGTCGGCGACATCGTCGCCATCGACCCGAGCGTGGTGCGTGCCCTGCAGGACGACCAGTTCATCCCGGTGATCAGCCCGATCGGCTTCGGCGAGCACAACGAGAGCTACAACATCAACGCCGACGTGGTGGCCGGCAAGCTGGCCGAGGTGCTCAAGGCCGAGAAGCTGGTGCTGCTCACCAACACGCCGGGCGTGCTCGACAAGAACGGCAAGCTGCTGACCGACCTGTCGGCCCGCGAGATCGACGAACTCTTTGCCGACGGCACGCTCTCGGGCGGCATGCTGCCCAAGATCTCGAGTGCGCTCGATGCCGCCAAGAGCGGCGTCAACGCGGTGCACATCATCGACGGCCGGGTGCCACACGCGATGCTGCTGGAGATCCTGAGCGACCAGGCCTACGGCACGATGATCAGATCACATTGATCTGGCTGTTCGATCTCGACGACACGCTGCACGACGCCGCGCGGGCGTCGATGCCGGGCATCCACGAGGCGATGGGCGCCTACATGGAGCGCGAACTGCAGCTCACACGCGCACAGGCCGACGCGTTGCGCCGGCGGTACTGGCTGCGTTACGGCGCCACGCTGCTCGGCCTGGTGCGACATCATGGCGTGAAGGCGGCGCACTTCCTGCACGACACGCACCGCCTGCCCGGGCTGGAAGAGCGCGTCAGCGGCCATCGTCATGATTTCGCTGCGATTCGCCGACTGCGCGGCACGCGGCTGATACTGACCAACGCACCGCGCGCCTATGCCGAGCGTGTGCTCGGCGCGCTGCGCATCACGCACCTGTTCGACGCCGTGATCTCGGTGGAAGACATGGTGATGTTCGGCCACATCCGGCCGAAACCCGACGCACGCATGCTGCGCGCACTCGTGGCACGGCTGCGCGTGCCGGCCGCACGCTGCGTGCTGGTGGAGGACACCTTGGTGCACCAGAAGTCGGCACGCGCCGTCGGCATGCGAACGGTGTGGATGCGGCGCTACGCGGCGCGCCGCTCGGGCACGCCGGTGCGCCCGCGTGCCGGCCGGCCCGCCTACGTGGACCGGCAGGTGCTCGCCCTGCGCCAACTGCAGCGGCGGCCACCCCGCTGAGCGCGCGCACAGGTTCGGCCGTGCCGGCCTTCCCGCCGCGGGGGTCAGGCAAAGTCGCGCAGTCACAATGGCTCGAAGCTTCGTTCCACCTCGTGGACGGGCCGTTGTTCAGTAAGTGTTTACCTGCCCCCGGGGCGATTTGCCGCCTATGACAGAATGCCCCGCCTGACCCCGCTGATGCCCAGATGGCCCCGATGAGCGACCCCTCCGACAACGACATCAGCGCCGAGGCCACCAGCAGCGGAGTCGATGCCGAGGTGGCCCAGACCGAAGCCGCACCAGGCAAGGCCGCCGCGACCCGCAAACGCCCGAAGCCGGGCGAGCGCCGTGTGCAGATCCTGCAGACGCTGGCGGGCATGCTGGAGCAGCCGGGCGCCGAGCGCATCACCACCGCCGCGCTCGCCGCCAAGCTCGACGTGAGCGAGGCGGCGCTGTATCGCCACTTCGCGAGCAAGGCCCAGATGTTCGAGGGCCTGATCGAGTTCATCGAGAGCAGCGTGTTCACGCTGGTCAACCAGATCACCGAGCGCGAGACCTCGGGCGCCGCGCAGGCGCAGCGAATCGTTGCGCTGATCCTGCAGTTCGGCGAGAAGAACCCGGGCATGGTGCGGGTGATGGTGGGCGATGCGCTGGTGTTCGAGCACGAGCGGCTGACGGTGCGCATGAACCAGTTCTTCGACCGCGTGGAGTCGCAGTTGCGCCAGAGCCTGCGCCAGGCGGCCGAGCAGGCCGGCTCGATGACGCCGACGGTCGATGCCGGCGCACTGGCCTCGGTGCTCACCGCCTACGTGGTGGGGCGGTTGCAGCGTTACGCCCGCTCGGGCTTCAAGCGCGGACCCACGGAGCACATGGACGCAGCGCTGCAGCGCCTGACGGCCTGAGCCACTCGCTCCGTTCCCGCGGGGGTCGTTCACGATGCACAGCGTCGAGGTCGGCGGCGCATGGCTGCAGTTGCTGGCCGAACGCGCTGCATTCATGGCCGACGAGGGCACGCTGCTCGTGGCCGACATACACGTGGGCAAGGACGCATCGTTCCGCGGCCTTGGAGTGCCGGTGCCGCCCGGTGCCACCGAGTCGACGCTCGACCGGCTGAGCCGCGTCGTCGGCGACACGCAGGCCCGGCGGCTGGTGGTGCTCGGCGACTTCTGGCATTCGTCGCGGTCGCGTGCACCGGAGGTGCTGGCCGCGCTCGCGAACTGGCGCGAGCGTCATGCCGCGCTCCAGGTCACGCTGGTGCGCGGCAACCACGATCAACGCGCCGGCGATCCGCCGGCCGGGCTCGGCATTCGAGCCTGCGACGCTCCGCTGGCGCTGGGGCCGTACCGGCTGGTTCACGAGCCTGAGACGTTGCCGCAAGACGAGGGCTACGTGCTGGCCGGGCATGTGCACCCATGCGTCGTCGTCGGCGGGCGCGGCTTCGATCGGCTGCGTCTGCCTTGTTTTCATTTCGGCGAGCGGGTCGGCGTGTTGCCGGCGTTCGGCGAATTCACCGGCGGGCATGTGTTGCCGCGCGAGCCGGGCGACCGGGTCTTCGCCGTCGCCGACGGCAGATTGCATGCCGTCTAAACTGACTGCGACATGAACGACGCCGTGAACCGATTGATCGACCGCGCCGATGCCTTGCTCGCGCGCATCGAAGCCGTGCTGCCGCATCCGCCCGTCGCACCCGATTGGCAGGCCGCGGTGGCCTTCCGCTATCGCCGCCGCGCATCGGGTGCCGTGCTGGAGCCGGTGCGGCATGTCTCCAAGATCAAGCTCGGCGACTTGAAGGAGATCGATCGCCAGATGGAGCGGCTGCGCCGCAACACCGAGCAGTTCGTCGCCGGACGGCCCGCCAACAACGTGCTGCTCACCGGCGCACGCGGCACCGGCAAGAGCTCGCTGATCAAGGCGTGCCTGAACGAATACGCGGCGCAGGGCCTGCGGCTGATCGAGGTCGACAAGACCGACCTGGTCGACCTGCCCGATCTGGTGGACCTGGTGGCCTCGCGGCCCGAGCGCTTCGTGGTGTTCTGCGACGACCTGAGCTTCGACGAGGGCGAACCCGGCTACAAGGCCTTGAAGTCGGTGCTCGATGGTTCGGTGGCGGCCACCAGCGACAACCTGCTGATCTACGCCACCAGCAACCGCCGCCACCTGCTGCCCGAGTACATGAAGGAGAACCTGACCTATCAGCACACCGAGGACGGCGAGGTCCATCCGGGCGAGGTGGTGGAAGAGAAGATCTCGCTGTCCGAGCGCTTCGGACTGTGGTTGAGCTTCTACCCGTTCAGCCAGGACGAGTACCTCGCGATCGTGGCGCAGTGGTTGCGCGCGTTCGGGGTCGTCGACGCGCAGATCGCCCCTGCGCAGAAGGAATCGCTGGTGTGGGCGCTCGAACGCGGGTCGCGTTCGGGGCGGGTGGCCTGGCAGTTCGCGCGCGACTACGCTGGGCGGAGCGCCGGTGCCGAAGGCATGCGAAGCACGGCTTCGCAAGGCGCGGCCGTGGACGAACGGGCGAAGTGAGCGATCTGCGCCGTCCGGTGGACGTCGCGGTGGGCGTCCTGATCCGCCCTGACGGCCGTTTCCTGCTTACCAGCCGGCCCGAGGGCAAGGTCTATGCCGGCTACTGGGAATTCCCCGGCGGCAAGGTCGAGCCGGGCGAGAGCATCGAGGCCGCGTTGCGCCGCGAACTGCACGAGGAACTGGGCATCACGATCGGCACGTCGGAGGCCTGGAAGGAGGAGCTGGTCGACTATCCGCATGCGCTTGTCCGGCTGCATTTCCGCAAGGTCTTTCAATGGCAAGGCGAGTTCCAGATGCGCGAGGGCCAAGCGATGGTCTGGGAGAGCTTGCCCGTGTTATGCGCCCCGGTGCTGCCCGGGACGCTGCCGGTCCTGCGCTGGTTTGCCGCCGAGCGTGGGCATGTGGGCGCCACGCACACGGGTGACGAGGGCAGGGCTTAGACTGCCCGGAGCGCCGCAGGGGCAAACATGGACTGGCTCGACGAGGTGAAATGGGACCGTGACGGCTTGGTGCCGGTGATCGCGCAGGAGCGCGGCAGCAACCACGTACTGATGTTTGCGTACATGAACCGCCAAGCGCTGGCCCGCACGGCCGAGCTGGGCCAGGCGGTGTACTGGAGCCGATCGCGCGCCAGGCTTTGGCACAAGGGCGAGGAGTCGGGGCACTTCCAGCAGGTGCACGAGATCCGGCTCGACTGCGACAACGATGTCGTGTTGCTCAGCATCACGCAGCTCGGGCACGAGCCCGGCATCGCCTGCCACACCGGGAGGCACTCGTGCTTCTTCCGGCGTTACGAGAACGGGCAGTGGAAAACCGTGGAGCCGATCTTGAAAGATCCGGCTTCGATCTACAGGTAGGGCGCCATGGCTGCGGGTGAGACTTCGGGCAACGACGTGCTGGCGCGCCTGGCGGCGGTGGTTGCCTCTCGCCGTGGCGGCAATCCCGACCAGAGCTACGTGGCGCGGCTGTTCAGCAAGGGCCCCGACGCGATCCTGAAGAAGATAGGCGAAGAGGCCACCGAGACCGTGATGGCCGCCAAGGACGGCGACGGATCTCGCATCGTGGCCGAGATGGCCGATCTGTGGTTCCACTGCCTGCTCGCGCTCGAGGCCCATGGCCTGAAGCCGCAGGACGTGCTCGACGAACTCGCGCGCCGCGAGGGCCTGTCGGGCCTGGAAGAGTTCGCCCGCCGCAAGGCGGGGCAACGCGAGAAGGAGGGTCTGTAGATGAGCGAGTCCTCTGCCACCGTGGTGACGCTGGACCCAGAACGCGAATCGTCGCTGCGCACGATCGGCCACATCAGCTACGCGCTGCACGCGATCGTTGCCGTCGCCGCGGTGCTGCCGGGCACGCAGGTGAGCGTGCTGCTGCTGCTCGCGGCCTTCGTGCTCGATCTCGTGAAGCGCTCCGACGCCGCGGGCACCTGGCAGGAAAGCCATTTCCGCTGGCGCATCCGCAGCGTGATCTTCGCGGCCATCGCCTACGTGGTGACGATTCCGCTGTGGCTCCTGCTGGTGCTGCCCGGCTGGATCGCCTGGGGCCTGATCTCGATCTGGTTCCTCTACCGCGTCGCGCGCGGCTGGCTGGCGCTCAACGACCGCAAGCCGATGCCGGTGTAACCCCTGGGGGCCGCGATGACTGCCGATCCGAACTGCATCTTCTGCAAGATCGTCGCCGGGGCGATTCCGGCCAAGAAGGCCTACGAGGACGACGAGATCCTCGCCTTCCATGACATCAACCCGTGGGCGCCGGTGCACATCCTGATCGTGCCGAAGCGGCATATCGCGAGCATGGAAGACATCACCGACGCCCATGCCGGGCTGCTCGGGCGCATGATGGCGCTGTCGCCGCGTCTGATGCGCGAGCTGGGGGTGACCAATGGTTTCCGGCACGTGATCAACACCGGCGCCGACGGGCGGCAGGAGGTGCCGCACCTGCATCTGCATGTCATGGGTGGCCCGCGGCCGTGGGCGCGCGGGTGAACCATGGGTGAACGATTGCATCCAATCCCGCTCCGGCCCCAACGGCCCACCGCCTAGAATCGACGCAACGTTTTCAGGAGATCCATCATGGGATCGTTCAGCATCTGGCATTGGCTGATCGTGCTGCTCGTCGTGGTGCTCATCTTCGGCACCAAGAAGCTGAAGAACATGGGTTCCGACCTCGGGGCGGCGGTCAAGGGCTTCAAGGACGGGGTGCGCGACGGCGGGACGACGCCCGAGACCTCCGAGGGTGCACCGCAGCAGGTGACCGCCGCGAAGAAGTCCGACGCCAACACCGTCGACGTCGAGGCCAAGACCAAGTCCTGAGTTCGGTGCGCTGAGGCGGCCGCCGGGCCGCATCGTTGCCGCGGACGGCTCGCATGATCGACTTCGGATTCGACAAGATCGCGCTGATCGGCGCCGTGGCGCTGATCGTCATCGGGCCGCAGAAGCTGCCGCGGGTGGCGCGCACCGTCGGCCACTTGATCGGCAAGGCGCAACGCTACGTGGCCGACGTGAAGGCCGAGGTCAACCGCTCGATCGAGCTCGAAGAACTGCAGAAGATGAAGAGCCAGTTCGAGACGGCGGCCAGCGACATCCAGAGTTCGGTGAGCCGCGAGATCAACGAGGCCAAGAGCGGCTTCGAGTCGAGCTGGAGCGAGGCTACCGCGGGGCTCGAATCGAGCGCGATGGGCAGCTCGGAGGCCAGCACCGCGGGCGAGTTGCTCGCACCGCCACCGCTGGCCTACAAGCGGCCGAACAAGCGCTGGCGCCTGAAGCGGACGGCGATGCCGCAGTGGTACAAGCAGCGGCAGGGCATTCGCACGCGGGCGCTGTCGGGCGCGGCGCGGGTGGCGCGGTTCCGGCCGCCGCGGGTGAAGTAGTCGCCGCGCGACATGGCCGACCCCAAAACCGACGACGAACTGGCCGGCACCGAAGCGCCGTTCGTCTCGCACCTGATCGAGCTGCGCGATCGGCTGATCCGGGCGCTGATCGCGGTGGGCGTGGTCTTCGGCGCCTTGTGTCTGTGGCCCGGGCCCGGCGGGCTGTACGACCTGCTGGCCGCGCCGCTGGTGGCCCAGTTGCCGGCCGGCGCCACGATGATCGCCACCAACGTGATCTCGCCGTTCCTGGTGCCGCTGAAGATCACGCTGATGGCGGCCTTCCTGGTGGCGCTGCCGGTGGTGTTGTATCAGGTGTGGGCCTTCGTGGCACCGGGTCTGTACAGCCACGAGAAGCGCATGGTGCTGCCGCTGGTGATCTCGAGCACGATCCTGTTCCTCGCCGGCGTGGCGTTCTGCTACTACTTCGTGTTTGGCCAGGTGTTCAAGTTCATCCAGAGCTTCGCGCCGAAGAGCATCACCGCGGCGCCGGACATCGAGGCCTACCTCGGCTTCGTGCTGACGATGTTCATCGCCTTCGGCGCCGCCTTCGAGGTGCCGGTGGCGGTGGTGGTGCTGGCGCGCATGGGCGTCGTCAGCATCGACAAGCTGAAGGCGTTTCGCGGCTACTTCGTCGTGATCGCGTTCATCATCGCGGCGGTGATCACGCCGCCCGACGTGGTGTCGCAGCTGTCGCTGGCGATTCCGATGTGCCTGCTCTACGAGCTGGGCATCTGGTCGGCCCGGCTCTTCATCCGCCACACCGTGGCGCCCGAGGAGGCGCCGGCCGCGAAGGAGAGTTGAGCGGCCGCCGCTACGCCCGCAGCGGCCCCGTCACTGCGGCCGCCGCTGCGCCGGTGGCCGCTGGATCACCGTGACCTTGAGCTGCAGCTGCTCGCTGCCGCGTTGCACGCCAATCGTCGCCTCGCTGCCGGGCCGCAGCGCGGCCACCGCGTTGAGCAATTGCGTGGTGTTGGCCACCTGGCGCGCGCCGATCGTCTGCACCACGTCGCCCGGGCGCATGCCGCCACGGCTCGCCGGGCCGTCCTTCACCACGCCGGCGATCAGCACGCCGTCCTTGATCGGTAGGCGGAAGGTCTCGGCGTACTCCGGCGGCAAATCGCGGGGCTCGACGCCGATCCAGCCGCGCGTGACGCGCCCGTCCTTGATCAGCCCTTCCATCACCTGGCGCGCGAGGTCGACGGGTATTGCGAAGCCGATGCCCATGCTGCCGCCCGAGCGCGAGTAGATGGCGGTGTTGATGCCGAGCAGATGACCGTTCAGGTCGACCAGCGCACCGCCGGAGTTGCCGGGGTTGATCGCAGCATCGGTCTGGATGAAGTTCTCGAAGGTCGACAGACCCAGCTGGGTGCGTCCGAGGGCGCTGACGATGCCCGACGTCACGGTCTGTCCCACGTTGAACGGGTTGCCGATCGCGAGCACCATGTCGCCCACGCGCGCGGCCTCGATGTCGCCGAAGGTGATCGACGGCAGCTTGTCCATCTCGACCTTGAGCACTGCGAGATCGGTCTCGGGATCGGTGCCGACGAGCGCGGCGCGCGCTTCGCGCCCGTCGTTCAGGCGGATCTCGATGTCGTTCGCGCCTTCGACCACGTGGTTGTTCGTCAGCAGGTAACCCTGGGACGACACGATCACGCCGGAGCCGAACCCGACCTGAACTTCGGCGCCGTTGCGATCGCCGAAGAAGTACCGGAACCAGGGATCCTGCGAATGCGGATTGCGGCTGCTGCCCTTGCCGGCCGAGACGCTCACCACGGCCGGCGCCGCACGCTGCACCGCCGAGCTGAAGCTGGCCGGCTGCAGCTGCGCAGGTGCGCTCGCGCCGGTGGCGGGCGCGGCCGGCGGCGCAGTGCGGATCGACACCACCTCGGGCACCAGCGGGCCGCTCATGCGCGGCAGCCAGTGCGGCTTGAGCGTGCCCACGACGAACAGCACGGCCAGCGCCACGGTGGCCGCCTGCGAGAATAGAAGCCAGAGTCGACGCATGGGACAACAAGGCGCACGCCGATGCTGACGCGCGATGAACTGGAATCGCACCTCGCAGCGCTGCTGCAGGTGGAGCGTTTCCGGGATTATGGGCCGAACGGTCTGCAGGTTCAGGGCCGGGCCGAGGTGCATCGTCTCGTCAGCGGCGTCACGGCGAGCCTGGCGCTGATCGAGGCGGCCGTGGCCGAGCGCGCCGACGCGATCGTCGTGCACCATGGCCTGTTCTGGCGCGGCCAGGACGGGCGCATCGTCGGCTGGTTGCAGCAGCGGCTCAAGCTGCTGCTGGCGCACGAGATCAATCTGTTTGCATACCACCTTCCGCTCGACGCGCACGACGAGCTGGGCAACAACGCGCAGCTCGGCCGCCGGCTCGGGCTCCAGGTCGAGGCCCGCTTTGGTGAGCAGGATCTGGGCGTCGTGGCGCCAGCGGCCGACCTGCACTCGCTGGCGGCGCTGCGTGCACGGATCGCACAGGCGCTCGGGCGTGAACCGACGGTTGTCGAGGGCGACGGGCGGGCGCTGAAGCGCATCGGCTGGTGCACCGGCGGTGCACAAGGCTATTTCGAGGCCGCGATCGCTGCCGGCGCCGACGCGTTTGTCACCGGCGAGATCTCGGAGCCGCAGGCCCACATCGCGCGCGAGACCGGCGTCGCCTTCCTGGCCTGCGGGCACCATGCAACCGAGCGCTTCGGTGCGGCGGCGCTCGGCGAACATCTCGCGGCGCAGTTCGGCCTGGCACATCGGTTCATCGAGATCGCGAACCCTGCATGACGGAGGCGGCGCTGATCGAACCCTTCGCTGTCACGATGGGGGACCCCTGTGGCATCGGTCCCGAGATCGTCGCTCGTGCGCTGACCGGCCCGACGCCCGCGCGCTGCGTCGTGGTGGGCGACGTCGGCGTGATGCGACGTGCCGTGGCACAGATCGGCGCGTCGGTGCCGGTGGCTCGGCTCGAGACGCCCGGCGAGGTGCTGGACGCACCGCCGGACTGCCTGCCGGTCTGGGAGCCTCCGGGGCTGGAACCTGGCCTGGCCGACCTGCCGATGGGCCGGGTGAGTGCGGCGGCCGGTCGCGCGGCGGTACGCTGCATCGAGGCAGCGGCGGCGCTGGCGTTGCAGCGGCGCGTGGGTGCGATCGTCACGGCGCCGATCCACAAGCAGGCGCTGGCCGCCGCGGGGTCGCCGTTTCCGGGGCATACCGAGATGCTGCAGTCGCTGGCCGCAGGCCCGGGTGGCGCGCAGCCCGACGTGCGCATGATGCTCGCCAACGCTGAGTTGCGCGTGGTGCTGGTGACGATCCACGTGGCACTCCGGCGCGCGATCGAGATGCTCAGCGAACCGCTGATCCTGCAGACGATCCGCATCACGCACGCGGCGTTGTCGCGTCCCGGGCGGCCGCCGCCGCGCATCGCGGTGGCCGGGCTCAACCCCCACGCCGGCGAAGGAGGCTTGTTCGGCGACGAAGAATCACGGCTGATCGCGCCGGCCATTGATGCCGCTCGCCGCGAGGGCATTCAGGCCTCGGGCCCGTATGCGCCCGATACCGTCTTCATGCGTGCGCGTCACACGGGCGCGCATCCGGGAGAGTTCGATGCCGTGGTCGCGATGACCCACGACCATGGATTGATTCCGGTGAAGTATCTCGGCGTCGAGCATGGCGTCAACGTGACGCTCGGTCTGCCCTTCGTGCGCACCAGCCCCGACCACGGCACCGCCTTCGACATCGCCGGCAGCGGCCGCGCCGATGCGCGCAGCCTCGCTCAGGCGATCTCAGTGGCGCACGAGCTGGCCGGTGCCGGCACGCATGACGGCGCTGGCGCCGGCTGAGGCCGCGGCCCGCAGGCTGCCGCCCGGTCGCAGCTCCGACAGCTGGCGCCGCGCGCGTGCGGTCGCGCGCTCGATCAGGTAGGCGTTCTCGAAGGCGCGAAGGCGATTCGTCTCGCACATGCGGCTGAGCATGCGGTAGGTCATCGAGATCGTGCGCTTGTGCTTCTGGCCGCGCGTGAAGACGAAGAACGTGCGGCCCGCGCTCACGTGCGCGAGTCGCACCTTGTGCCAATGGCCCTCGATGTGCATCTGGTAGGCGAAGCCGATCTGCACATGGTCGGCGAGCGACTTGCCGCGCGAGGGCTCCGCCGGCTCCTCGGGCACCGGCAGCCCTTCGATGCGCATGTCCGCCGGCTGCAGCTCGGGCTCGGCCTCGATCTCGATGTCGATCTTGCCGTTCCAGTCGATCGAGCGCTCGTCGACCAGGCCGATCGATTTCGCTTCGGCCTCGGTGAAGGTGTGTTCCTGCACCGCATCGAGCAGCACCGGCAGTTCGGAGGCCGGCATCGGCGGCAGTTCGCTGGACTTGGGAATCGGCATGCCCAGCACCGCGTCGACCTGCTTGACGAGCAGGTTGTAGTCGAGCGTGCGCATCGCTTCGCCCTTCAGCGATTCGGCGTGAGCGGGCAGCAGCCGGGCGAAGAAGTCCTTGCGTGCGGCTTCCGGCCACTTGATCATGTCCATGCCGGCGTTGAGCGTCTTCATCATCACCGGCAGCCCGATCAGGAAGGCCTTGCGCTGCTGCGGCGAGCCCTTGGGCTGCACGCTCATCAGCAGCTCGCGGCCGGTAAGGCGAAGCCGGGCCACCGTCGGGCTGTCTGCGCCATCGTCGAGCGCCGCCTTCATGATTGCCTGGCTCCAGACCGATGACACGAAGTCGCGCAGGAAGTCGGCCGCCGGCGCGTCCTTCAGCCCGTGCCGCAATTGCGTGGCGTAGCGCTGCTGCAGGCGCAGCTGGTCTTCCTTGCGATTGAGAACCTCGTCGGCCTTGTTGCCGTCGCGCTGCACCTCCTTGCGGCTTTGATCGACGACGAAGAGCTCCAGCGCAGCGAGTTTCTGGTCGTAGGTCTCGATCTGGTCGAAATCGCCCTCGACGATCTCCTGCACCAGTTCGCGCACGAGCTTCAGGAAGGCGCGGCCGTCCTCGGTTTCGAGATCGTCGAAGGCCGCACCCACCGACGCGATTCGGTTGACGAAGCGGCGCACCGGATGCCGGCGCGACGAGAAGAAGCTGGGGTCGCCCAGTGCGGCCCGAAGCACGGGCAGCTGCAGGCGGGCGATCTGCCGCGCCATCTGCGGCGGCACCTTGGGATCGGACAGGATCTGGTCGAACAGGCTGCCGACGACGTCGATCACCATGTGATCGAGCGCACCGGTCGTGGCCTGGCGCAGCACGTCGCGGTTCTGGACGATCAGGTTCGGTGCCGGCAACCCGCCCGGGCCCGACAAGGCACCGATGCCGCTCAGCGAACCCCCGGTCGTGCCGGCCGAGGCGATGTCGAGCGGCGCGCTGAATGCGAGGCGGCGGATCAAGGCCATCAGCGTGGCATCGACATGACCCATCGCCGTGCCGCCGCCGCGCGGCAGCGCCTGGCGGGTGCTGGGGCCGGTGTCGGCACGCCCGCCGGCATTGGAGTCGGCGCCCAGGCCGGGGTTGGCGTCGACACTGAGCGCGTCGCTGATCGGCAAGGTGGCCGGCTGGCTGGCCAAGGCCGCCGAGCCGGAGTTACCACTCACCTGTCCGAGCGCGGCCAGGACCGACGGCGAAGGCCCGCCGTCGCCAGCCGACAAGCGGTCGTAGCCGCTCTGGCTCCCGATCTGCGTTCCCGGGCCTTCGGTGCCGCGCACCGACATGCCGGTCGGGCGTATGCCCTGGGCCCGCAGCTCGTTCATGATGTCGATGTAGGTCTGGCGCATCGCGCTGGCCATCGAGCGGCCGACCTCGGTCAGCAGCACCTGTCGCACCTCCGGGCGGTCGGCCGTGGCTTCCACGGCGCGCACCATGGCCTGCCCGATGATCTCCGGACGCAGCGGGTTGCGGTCCTTGTCGGCGCTGCCCAGCCGCAGCACGGCGCCCATGTACTGATCGAGTTCGCGGATCTCCCATTCGCACTGGTTCTGGATGTCGAGCGCGAATCGTTCGGCCGCGACCTTGATCTCGACCTCGTGGTCCTCGACCAGGGTCATCGTGTCCCAGGTGGTGGGTGCCGACGAACTGCTCGTGCGCGGCCAGACCTGCTTGGACACCTGGCGCTCGAGCGCCTCGTCGAAGGTCAGCGTGAAGATCGCCAGCTTGCGGTTGAGCTCGAACTGGCCGTTGAGCATCACATCGCGCTGACTCGTGCTGCGCGCCGACATCGCCGACAGGCCGAGCGCCTCCACCGTGCGTTCGGCGGCCGTACGGGCCGCGAAGCGCACACGTTTGAGGGCAGGTTCGAGAGCGGGAGGCAGCCTCGTGGGTGCTGTCGTCGTCATCGGGGTCGGCGGACCGCGTAATTGCGACGAGTATGCGACCCAACAGCTTGTCGAGCCTATGAAAAACAGCGCGTAAAGCGGCTGTGCTTCACGCGCTGCCTTCGCGCGCCGGGGCGCGGTGTTACCGCGTGTTTCCCCGGCGGGCGTTTCGCTAGCGCTTGTTCAGCGCATCGCGGATCTCGCGCAGCAGCACCACGTCTTCCGGCGGGGCGGCCGGCGGCGCAGGAGGCGCCTCCTTCTTCAGCCTATTGATCTGCTTGACCATCATGAAGATGATGAAGGCCAGGATGATGAAGTTGATCGCCACGGTAATGAAGCTGCCGTAGGCGAACACGGCACCCGCCTTCTTGGCATCGGCGAGATTGGTGGCGGTCTGGCCCGCCAGCGCAATGAAGTAGTTGCTGAAGTCCAGGCCGCCCAGCAACTTGCCCACCAGCGGCATGATCAGGTCGCCGACGATCGAGTCGACGATCTTGCCGAATGCGCCGCCGATGATCACGCCGACCGCCAGGTCGACGACGTTGCCCTTCATTGCGAACTCTTTGAATTCGGACATGAAACTCATGCTTCTCGCTCCTGAATGTTGGTCGAATGTGCCCGTCCCGCAGGCCCGCGCAGTATTGCGACGGGGCGCGAACTGTCAACGCCGGGCCGCACCCTAAGGGAGCCCCCCTGGGCTTCGCTAGAATCCATGGTTGCCTTTGGCGCAGTCTGCTCTGACGCAAATTCTTCTTCGAGGACCCCCATGAGTGACATCCCGGTCGACAACTCACGCCGCAACTGGGTCTTGATCACCTGCGGAGCCGGGGCCGTGGGCGGTATCGGTGCGGCCGTGCCATTTGTGGCCAGCCTCACGCCGTCGGATCGGGCCAAGGCTGCGGGCGCCCCGGTCGAGGTCGACGTGGCGGACCTGAAGCCGGGCGACAAGCTCGTCGTCGAGTGGCGCGGCAAACCGGTGTGGATTCTCCGGCGCACGCCCGAGCAGTTGAAGTCGCTCGAGAAGACCGAATCGCAGGTCGCCGACCCGAACTCGGACCGCAAGCAGTATCCGACGCCCGACTATGCCAAGAACCAGGCCCGGTCGATCAAGCCCGAGATCTTTGTCGCTGTGGGCATCTGCTCGCACCTGGGCTGCTCGCCGAGCGACAAGCTGACGCCGGGGCCTCAGCCCTCGCTGCCCGACGACTGGCAGGGCGGTTTCCTGTGTCCTTGCCACGGCTCGACTTTCGATCTGGCCGGCCGGGTGTTCAAGAACAAGCCGGCACCCGACAACCTGGAAGTGCCGCCGCACATGTACCTGAGCGACTCGCGCCTGCTGATCGGCGAAGACAAGAAGGCCTGATCCGGCGAACGCGTCCGCGCCGGCCCCGACCCGCCCTAGACGAACACCAGAACAGAGGTCTTTCATGGCAGAGATGAAGGAAGCTCCCGCCGGCGCATCGGCGCTCGTGAAGACGACGGTGTGGTTGCAGAACCGTTTCCCGACGATCTTCGACGAGTACCGGAAGCACATGTCCGAGTACTACGCGCCGAAGAACTTCAACGTCTGGTACTTCTTCGGTTCGCTGGCGATGCTGGTGCTGGTGATCCAGATCGTGACCGGCATCTTCCTGACCATGCACTACAAGCCCGACGCGGCGACCGCGTTCGCCTCGGTCGAGTACATCATGCGCGAGGTGCCCGGCGGCTGGATCATCCGCTACATGCACTCCACCGGTGCCAGCGCCTTCTTCATCGTCGTGTACCTGCACATGTACCGCGGCCTCATCTACGGCAGCTACCGCAAGCCGCGCGAGCTGGTGTGGATCTTCGGCTGCGCGATCTTCCTGTGCCTGATGGCCGAGGCCTTCTTCGGCTATCTGCTGCCGTGGGGCCAGATGAGCTACTGGGGCGCGCAGGTGATCGTGAACCTGTTTGCCGCGGTGCCGTTCATCGGGCCGGATCTGGCGCTGCTGATCCGCGGCGACTACGTGGTGGGCGACGCGACGCTGAACCGCTTCTTCGCCTTCCATGTGATCGCCGTGCCGCTGGTGCTGCTGGGACTGGTGGTGGCGCACCTGCTGGCGTTGCACGACGTGGGCTCGAACAACCCCGACGGCGTCGACATCAAGGCCAAAAAGGATGCGCAGGGCCGGCCGCTCGACGGCATTGCCTTCCATCCGTACTACACGGTGCACGACATGCTGGGCGTCGGCGTGTTCCTGATGATCTTCTGCGCCATCATGTTCTTCGCGCCGGAGCTGGGCGGCTACTTCCTCGAATACAACAACTTCATTCCGGCCGACCCGCTGAAGACGCCGGCCCATATTGCGCCGGTGTGGTACTTCACGCCGTTCTACACGATCCTGCGCGCGACGACCGACCCGATGGTCAACGCGCTGTGCGTGCTGATCGGCCTGGCGGCGCTGTGGAACCTGGTTGCGGGCAAGGCGTCGGGCATGCTGAGGATCGGCCTGCTCGTCGCCGCCGCGGTGCTGATCGCGCTGATGAAGACCTTCGATGCCAAGTTCTGGGGCGTCGTGCTGATGGGCGGCGCGGTGATCATCCTGTTCTTCCTGCCCTGGCTCGACCAGAGCCCGGTCAAGTCGATTCGCTACCGGCCGGGTTGGCACAAGCTCGTGCTGGCGGTATTCGTGGTGGCGTTCCTGATCCTCGGCTACCAAGGTGTGCAACCTGCGGCACCCAGCGGCTCGGCGCTGGAGCTGCTGTCGCAGGCCTGCACGCTGATCTACTTCGGCTTCTTCCTGCTGATGCCGTGGTGGTCGACCTGGGGCACCTTCAAGCCGGTGCCCGAGCGCGTGACCTTCGCACCGCACTGAGCCGGGAGACGCCAAGATGAAGAAGATCCTCGCCTGCCTGCTCGCCGCATTGACGTTCTCCGCCTGGGGATCCGAAGCCGGCCCGCCGCTCGACCGCTTTCCGAAGCAGCGCCTGACCGACCTGGCCGCGCTGCAGAACGGCGCCAAGCTGTTCGTCAACTACTGTCTGAATTGCCATGCGGCCGCGTCGATGCGCTACAACCGCATGACCGAACTCGGCCTCACCGAAGACCAGATCAAGAAGAACCTGGTGTTCGCCGCCGAGAAGGTGGGCGAGACGATGAAGGTCTCGCTGGATCCCAAGCAGGGCAAGGACTGGTTCGGCGCGGCTCCGCCCGATCTGAGCGTGATCGCGCGTTCGCGGGCCAGCGGCGGCGGCAGCGGCGCCGACTATCTCTATACCTACATGCGCACGTTCTACCGCGACGACACCAAGGCCACCGGCTGGAACAACCTGGTGTTCCCCAGCGTTGCGATGCCGCATGTGTTGTGGGAACTGCAGGGCCAGCAGCGCGCGGTGTTCGTCGAGGCACCGGATCCGCACGACCCGAAGAAGACGGTACACATGTTCAACGGCTTCGAGACCCTCACCAAGGGCACGCTGGACAAGGCCGCCTACGACGGCGCGGTGGCCGATCTGGTGGCCTATCTGCAGTGGATGGGTGAACCGGCCCAGAACCAGCGCATCCGCATCGGTGTGTGGGTGCTGGTGTTCCTCGCCGTCTTCACCGTGATCGCGTGGCGCCTCAACGCGGCATTCTGGAAAGACATCAAGTAAGCCTGAGCCGGCCGTCTGGCGCGCGGCGCCCGGACGCTCACGCAGCGCGCGGCTCGGACGGGCGCTGCGTTTTTCGTTCTGATTCGAAGCTGGGAGCCTCCACACCATGATGGTGCTTTACTCCGGAACCACTTGCCCCTACTCGCACCGGTGCCGGTTCGTGCTGTTCGAGAAGGGCATGGACTTCGAGATCCGCGATGTCGACCTGTTCGCCAAGCCGGAAGACATCGCGTTGATGAACCCGTACAACGAGGTGCCGATTCTCGTCGAGCGCGACCTGATCCTGTACGAGTCGCACATCATCAACGAGTACATCGACGAGCGCTTTCCGCATCCGCAGCTGATGCCGGGGGACCCCGTGGCGCGGGCGCGGGTGCGCCTGTTCCTGCTCAACTTCGAGAAGGAGCTGTTCGCGCACGTAAACGTGCTCGAAAGCCGCGGCATCAAGCCCACAGACAAGCAAATGGAGCGCGCCCGCTCGCAGATCCGCGACCGGCTGACGCAGCTGGCGCCGATCTTTCTGAAGAATCGCTTCATGCTTGGCGATGACTTCTCGATGCTCGACGTGGCGATCGCGCCGCTGCTGTGGCGGCTCGACTTCTACGGCATCGACATGTCGAAGAACGCGGCGCCGCTGCTCAAGTACGCCGAGCGCATCTTCTCGCGCCCGGCCTACATCGAGGCGCTGACGCCGTCCGAGAAGGTGATGCGCAAGTAAGGCGCGCGTCGGCGACCGCCATGAGCAAGCCAACGGAATCCGCCGGGCAGGGCAGCTCCACGCGGCCGTACCTGATCCGCGCGCTGCACGACTGGTGCACCGACAACGGCTTCACGCCCTACGTGGCGGTCTTCGTCGACCGCGGCGTGCAGGTGCCGATGGAGTACGTGAAGAACAACGAGATCGTGCTCAACGTCGGTTTCGAGGCCACCAGCGGCCTGAAGCTCGGCAACGACACCATCGAGTTCAAGGCGCGCTTCGGTGGCGTGGCACGCGACATCATCGTGCCGGTCGATCATGTGGTGGCCATCTACGCGCGGGAGAACGGGCAGGGCATGGCGTTTCCCGCGCCGACGGCCGACGGTGCCGACACCGGGCCGGCTGCCCTCGAGCCCCGTGCCGAACCGGCAGGCCGCGGTCTGCGCCTGGCCTCGAGCGACGACGAAACGCAGCCAGCGGCGCCTGCACCCGCCCCGCGTGCGGTGCCCGAACGCCCGGAGCCCGAGCCACCCGAGGGCCCCAGCCCGACACGCCCGACGCTCAAGCGGGTGAAGTGATCGCGCGCCCTACAATTTCGGCGATGTTGCCGGCTTAGCTCAGTTGGTAGAGCAACCGCCTTGTAAGCGGTAGGTCATCTGTTCGAGTCAGATAGTCGGCACCAGCCCGCCAGACATCGGCCGCGGCCCGCGCGTCAGCGCGGAAGCACTTTGACACGGATCGGCAGATCCGTGAATTTGCCCTCGATCAGCGAGGCACGCAGCTGCGGCACGAGTTGACGCAATTTGGCAGCCACTGCGGGGCTCTCGGCCAGTAAAGTCCAGCCGTCGGCGTCGACCGGGCCGCTGTGCACGTGAGCCGCCAATTCACCGGGCAGCAGCGACCGGATGCCGTCGAGCCGTCGACGCGATTCGTGCAAGCGTTCGGTCAGGCGTGAGAGGGGTTCACTCGCACGCAGGGCACTGGCCAGCGGTGACACGTTGCGCGCATAGACAGGCATGGCAAGGAGTGTAGCGATGCAGATCCTGATCACCGACTCGAGCCTGGTCCGCACGCGGGCGCTGCATTTCAAGCGCTGGCAGCTGGCCCTGCTGGCGTCGGGCGTGGTGGCGCTGCTGATGTTGCTCTCTGGGGCCCTGTACCACTTCGTGTTCCTGACCGCCGTGCGCGAAGGCTGGCCGGTCATGAGCCAACTCGTCAAGCTCGTCGTGCACGACGAACTGGCGCAGCGCGAGCGCTTCATGCGCGAGAACCTCGACGCGATGGCCAGTCGGGTCGGCGAGATGCAGGCCAAGCTCGTGAAGCTCGAGGCCCTGAGCGAACGGGTGACCGGCATGACCGGCGTGAAGAGCGACGAGCTGAAGGCGCCTTCAGCACGTGCCAAGGCCTCGCCCAGCGGGCCGGGCGGACAGGGCGGGCCGTTCGTGCCCCTGGAGCGTCCGACGCTGAAGGAACTGGGCGAGGCGCTGAGCCGGCTCGACGAACGCGTGGATCTCGGCAGCGACCTCTTCACGCTGGCCGAGTCGCGCCTGTTCGAAGCGCGTCTGCAGTCGTTGTTGATCCCGAGCAGTCCGCCGGTGGAGGGGCACGTCGGCTCCGGCTTCGGCATGCGCACCGACCCCATCACCGGTCGCCTGGCCTTGCACACCGGGCTCGACTTTCCGGCCGACATCGGCACGCCGATCCACGCCGCGGCTGGCGGCATGGTGGTGGTGAGTCACAACCATGCCGCGTATGGCCGGCTGCTCGAGATCGATCATGGCAATTCGCTGATCACGCGCTACGCGCATGCCTCCAAGCTGCTCGTCAGCAATGGCGAAATGGTCAAGCGGGGGCAGAAGATCGCCGAGGTGGGCAGCTCCGGCCGGTCCACCGGGCCGCACCTGCACTTCGAGGTGTTGGTGGCCGGCGTGCCGCAGAACCCCACGCGATTCCTGGCCGGCAAGGGCAAGGCCGGCGCTGCGCCACTCGTGGCCGACGTGAGCACTGTCCTCGCGCAACGACGGCCGCTGCCGTCGGTCCGATCGGCCGATGCGGACCCGGCCACTCCGCAAGCGAAGCCCCGGCGCGAGCGGCGCACGCCGACGGCTGCCGGCGACGGCGCCTTGTCGGCGGCGCCCGTTGCAGCTGTCAACGCGCCTGCATCGGACGGCGGGTCGGCGCCAGCACTGGGCGGCGCCACGCCGATGCCGACATCGGGCGACGAGACGCCCTAGACCGACCACCCCGGCCACACTGTCGCGCCGAGGGCCGCAGTCGGCGATTGCCTAGCGGGCCCGGTGATAAACTGCCCCGCTTTCGCAGCGGCAGATGTTCCCGAGGCCGCCAAGCCTTGCCTCGAGGCTTCGCGACCGCCGAGCCGCCCGACGGCGTGAGCCGCGGCGCGGCGCGCCGTCTGCAAACCACGCATCCGCATGTTGCCCAAAATCCTGACCTCGATCTTCGGCAGCCGCAACGACCGCCTGCTCAAGGGCTATCGTCGCGTGGTCGAGAAGATCAACGCGCTGGAACCGCAGTTCGAGGCGCTCGACGACGCGGCGCTGCGCGCCAAGACCGACGAGTTCCGGCAGCGGCTGGCCTCAGGAACCGCACTCGATGACCTGCTGCCCGAGGCCTTTGCCGTGGTGCGCGAGGCCGGCAAGCGGCGCCTGAAGATGCGGCACTTCGACGTGCAGCTCGTCGGCGGCATCGCGCTGCACCAGGGCAAGATTGCCGAGATGCGCACCGGCGAAGGCAAGACGCTGGTGGCCACCTTGCCGGTCTATCTCAATGCGCTCGGCGGCAAGGGCGTGCACGTGGTGACGGTCAACGACTACCTCGCACGCCGCGATGCCGAGTGGATGGGCCGCATCTACGAGTTCCTCGGCCTCACGGTCGGCGTCAACGTGCCCGGCATGGACCGCGCCGAGAAGCAGGCGGCGTTCGCTGCCGACGTGACCTATGGCACCAACAATGAATTCGGCTTCGACTACCTGCGCGACAACATGGTCTACGAGACCGCCGACCGCGTCGCGCGCGGGCTCAACTACGCGATCGTCGACGAGGTCGATTCGATTCTGATCGACGAGGCGCGCACGCCGCTGATCATCAGCGGCCAGGCCGAGGACCACACCGACCTGTACGTGCGCATCGACGCCGTGGTGCCCCAGCTCAAGAAGCAGATCGGCGAGGCCGATCCGCGCACTGGCGAGGGCGTGATCGAACCGGGCGACTTCACCGTCGACGAAAAGACGCACCAGGTCTACCTGACCGAGCAGGGCCACGAGCATGCCGAAGAGCTGCTGCGCACCGCCGGGCTGCTGGTGGAAGGCGCTAGCCTCTACGATGCCGGCAACATCACGCTGATGCACCATGTGTATGCCGCGCTGCGCGCGCACCACCTGTTTCACCGCGATCAGCACTACGTGGTGCAAAAGGGCGAAGGTGGGGGCGAGATCATCATCGTCGACGAGTTCACCGGCCGCCTGATGACCGGCCGCCGCTGGAGCGACGGCCTGCACCAGGCGGTCGAGGCCAAGGAGCGTGTCAAGATCCAGAGCGAGAACCAGACCCTCGCGTCGATCACGTTCCAGAACTACTTCCGCATGTACGGCAAGCTCGCCGGCATGACCGGCACCGCCGACACCGAGGCCTACGAGTTCCAGGAGATCTACGGCCTCGAGACCGTGGTCATCCCGCCGAACCGGCCCACGATCCGCAAGGACGAGAACGACCTCATCTACAAGACCGCGCGCGAGAAGTACAACGCGGTGATCGAGGACATCAAGGACTGCCACGCGCGCGGCCAGCCGACGCTCGTGGGCACCACCTCGATCGAGAACTCCGAGCTGATCTCCAATCTGCTAGCCGAGGCCAAGCTGACGCACCAGGTGCTCATCGCCAAGCAGCATGCCAAGGAGGCCGAGATAGTGGCCCAGGCCGGCCGGCCCGGCGTGATCACGATCGCCACCAACATGGCCGGCCGCGGCACCGACATCGTGCTCGGCGGCAATGTCGAGAAGCAGGTGCAGTTCATCCAGGCCGACGAGGCGATCGCCGAGGCCGACAAGGCCACGCGCATCCACACGCTCGAAAGCGAGTGGCAGAGCCTGCACGACAAGGTCAAGGCCGAAGGCGGCCTGCGCATCATCGCCACCGAGCGCCACGAGAGCCGGCGCATCGACAACCAGCTGCGCGGCCGCTCGGGCCGCCAGGGCGACCCGGGGCAGTCGCGCTTCTACCTCTCGCTCGAAGACCCGCTGATGCGCATCTTCGCCGGCGACCGGGTCAAGGCCATCATGGACCGGCTGAAGATGCCCGACGGCGAGGCCATCGAGGCCGGCATCGTCAGCCGCTCGATCGAAGGCGCGCAACGCAAGGTCGAGGCGCGCAACTTCGACATCCGCAAGCAGCTGCTCGAGTACGACGACGTCGCCAACGATCAGCGCAAGGTCATCTATCAGCAGCGCAACGAGATCCTCGAGTCCACATCGGTGATGGACCAGATCGCCAACCTGCGCGCCGCGGCGATGACCGACGTGGTGCGCACCTACGTGGCCACCGACAGTGTCGAGGAGCAGTGGGACCTGCCCGGCCTGGAGAAGGTGCTGAACGAGGAATGGCAGCTCGAGGTCGACCTGAAGACCGCGGTGGACCAGAGCGACTCCATCACCGACGAGGACATCGTCGAGAAGGTCGTCGCCGCGGCACACCAGCATTTCGCGGCCAAGGTGGCGGTCGTCGGCGAAGACCAGTTCAACCCCTTCATGCGCATGGTGTTGCTGCAGTCGATCGACAGCCACTGGCGCGAACATCTGGCCGCGCTCGACTACCTGCGCCAGGGCATCCACCTGCGCGGCTATGCGCAGAAGAACCCGAAGCAGGAATACAAGCGCGAGGCCTTCGAGCTGTTCGCCCAGCTGCTCGACCTGGTCAAGCTCGAGGTCACCCGCCTGCTGATGACCGTGCGCATCCAGACGCAAGAGCAGGTCGCCCAGGCCGCCGAGGCGATCGAGGAGCGCGCCAGCCACGTGAGCAACGTGACCTACACGCACCCGAACGAGGACGGCAGCGTCTCGCAGGAGGCCGACGCCGCCACCGCGGTGGCCGAGGTGCCCAAGGTCGGCCGCAACGAGCCCTGCCCCTGCGGCAGCGGAAAGAAGTACAAACACTGCCACGGCAAGCTGGCCTGAAGGCCGATGCCCACGACGGGCGTTTGATCCCGCTCTCACGGGATTGAACCGCCCCCCGGTCGGCCGCAACCCAGCCCCATCGATGTGAACGGCACCGGGTGTCCCGGATGCCGCGACACCCGTCGGGAGCGATGATGAGCCTTGCAGACTGGACCACCCGATTTTTCGTTGGCCGTGACTCGCCCGACGAGGCGCCGACCGCCGGACCGGCCAGGCGCTCCGTGGCCGACGCTCTGCGCGACGAACCCACGCTGATGCCCTTGCCCGAATCACTCGTCGGCGGCCGGGTGGGCAACTACCTGATCACCAAACGGCTGGGCGCCGGTGGCGTCGGCGAGGTCTTCAAGGCCGTCGACGTGATGCTCAAGCGCGAAGTCGCCGTCAAGGTGCTGCGCGACCAACTGGCGGCCGACCCGGCCTTTCTGGCGCGCTTTCGCAACGAGGCACGCCTGCAGGCCCAGCTGAATCACCCCAACGTCGCCCGAGTTTTCGCCTTCCTCGAGGAGGCCGAGAAGCCTCTGATGGTGATGGAATACGTGGCCGGCATCTCGCTGGAAGACTTCGTGCGTTCGGGCGGTCCAGTGCCCGTGGCGCGGGCGCTTCGCATCTTCCGCAGCGCGCTCGAGGGCGTCGACCACGCCCACGGCCAAGGTATCGTGCACCGCGACCTCAAGCCGGCCAACATCATGCTCGCCGACAACGGCGAGGTGAAGGTGATGGACTTCGGCATTGCCCGGGCGCTCGACAGCCAGGAGCAGCTGACGCGCATCGGGCATGTGGCCGGCACCGCCAAGGTCATGTCGCCAGAGCAGATTCGCGGCGAAGGCGCCGACGCGCGCTCCGACGTCTATTCGCTGGGTATCGTGCTGTACACGCTGCTGGCCGGCCATGCGCCGTTCGACAACGAGAACGACCTCGCGCTGATGCGGGCGCAGCTCGAGCAGGCGCCGCCGCCGCTGCGAGGCAAGGTCGCCGACCTGCCGCTGGGCGTCGACCTGGCCGTGATGCGCGCGCTCGAGAAGGATCCGGCGGCGCGCTTCCAGAGCGTTCGCGACTTCGCCACCGCGATCGACGCCTGCCTAGCCGACATGGGTTCGGCGATGCCCGACGCGATCGAAGGGCACGACGAACAGACGGTGTTGCGAACGATCGTGAATCCGGCGGTTCAGGGCATCGAGCAGCTGTCTCTGCCTGGCGACGTCCGCGACATCGATGCCGCAGCCGATGTGTCGGGTCGAGGGCGCCAGCTGCCCTGGCTCGGCATCGGCGCCGGAGCCCTGGCACTCGGCGCGGTGGCGGCGGCCGTGGCGTGGATGTGGTCCGAGCTCGAAGTCCCGCAGGAAAACCACGCCGCACTTGTGGTCAAACCCGCTTCGCCCGCCATCGCCGTGGCCGCGAAGAAGCCCGAACCCATCGCTGCCCCGCTGCCCGCGCCGGCGGCGTCCCAGATCGCCGTCGCGCCCAAGGCGCCCGAGGCGCCCATGGCGGCCGTGGCGGCCGACGTGCCCGCGGTGACGAGGGTCACCCCGCGATCGCTGACCGTCACCCGTCGCGGCGCCGACGGTCAGGCCCTGACCACCGCCGTTCAACCCGGCGAGCGCATCGAACTGCAGCTGGTGACCAGCCACGACGCCCATGTGTACTGCTATCTGCAGGACGAGCACAAGCGCATCGTGCGCTTCTACCCGAACCGCTTCCAGGGCTCGTCGCTGGTGAAAGCAAACACGCCGCTGGCCCTGCCGGGTGGCATGCGCTTCGAGATCATCGCCAATGCGCAGAAATTGCCGGAGACGGTGGCCTGCTTCGCCAGCGAACGTGACGTCTGGGGCCAACTGCCGGCCGCGGTGCTCGGCAGCGACTTCGACAAGCTCGCGGTCGGTTCGCTCGACGAACTGAAGAGCGCGTTCGCGCGTGTGACCGGCAACTCGCTTGCGCAGGCCAGCTTCCAGGTGCAGTTCTAGCGTCTGCGAGTGGACGATTCGCGCTGACCTGCGCTCCGTTGCAGGGTCTCGCCCATCGGGCCAGGTTAGCCCACCAGGGCGCAGGCGGGTGTTGTCCCGCTTTCCTGGGCGGCCTGAACCGGTTGCACGCTGCGCCGACACATGCGCGCGCGGCCACGCCCCGGCGCTCGGTGCGCCCAGGGGCTACCGCGCGTGTTCGCCCCCCTAGGACATCTGTTCCCAAACGCCATTGCCGCTCGCATCATGTTTTTCTTTGAACGGTTCTCGGTGTGGACGCAACAGAAGGGACGAGCAGCACACAAAGCGCTCGAATCCAAGTCTCAAGTTCTTCAACTCTCCCTCTCTCACTAGGAGCCTCACATGCAGATCAAAGACCTCTCGCAAGCCCGCGAACTGACCGCCGAAGAGCAAGCTGCCGTCGAAGGCGGCACCCGCGGTGGCCTGATTGACCTCGCCCTCCAGCGCGACAGCGTCAAGCAATCCAACGTCGAGTCCTTCCAGGGCAATGAACAGTCGCAAACGTTCGGCATGAACTTCATGACCGGCGCGGACCTGAGCGGCGCCAAGAACGTCTACACGCCCGTCAACGTCAGCCTCGACCAAGACGCCAACAACGACAACACCGTCGACGTCGACCAGAAGCGCTGAGCCGAAAGTCGAGTAGTCAGGCCGGAGGCCCCAAGGCCTCCGGCCATTTGCCGTTGGACAACGCACGCTGCCACCGACCCGAGTCAACCGGCCGTGGTAACCCCGCCGGCGGATCCCCAAAAGATCGATGATCGATCGTGCCCCGCGCCGGGTGCCCCGCGCCGCCGTGGGCGTTTGCCCCAAGCCCATCAGTTTCCGAACTTCATTGCCGCCCGCATCATTTTGTTTGAACGGCTCTCGCGGCGGCGGCAACTCAAGGTTCGAGCAGCAAGCAAATGCTCGAGTCCAAGTCCCAAACCCTCCCACTTCCTTCCCAGGAGATTCACATGCAGATCAAAGACCTCGAACTGTCCCGCGAACTGAGCGCCGCAGAGCAAGCTGCCGTTGAAGGCGGCACCCGCGGTGGCCTGATTGACCTCGCCCTCCAGCGCGACAGCGTCAAGCAATCCAACGTCGAGTCCTTCCAGGGCAACGAACAGTCGCAAACGTTCGGCATGAACTTCATGACCGGCGCGGACCTGAGCGGCGCCAAGAACGTCTACACGCCCGTCAACGTCAGCCTCGACCAAGACGCCAACAACACCAACACCGTCGACGTCGACCAGAAGCGCTGAGCCAACAGTCGACAAGTCAGGCCGGAGGTCCCCGAGGCCTCCGGCCCTCTGCCGTTGAACAACGCTGCCACCGACCCGTCTGACCATTCCCCGCAGCGCCCACGCCACATCTGAGCCGAAGAGAGACATCATGGCCACGATGACGATCAGCGATCTTCCAGCATGTCGCGCTCTAGACTACAGCGCCATGCGATCGATCCGCGGCGCCGCCGGCGAGTGGGTTTTCGGGGCCACCGCCGACGCCCTGCGGGCCTTCACAGGCAATCGGACCTCGCCGATCGTCAACCTCTACCAAACCAACAACTTCTTCATTGATCAGCTGAACGTCCAGCTCCAGACGATCGATATTGACGTTGTCGGCGACAACGCGTTGGTCAATGTTGACGCTGAACAGGATGCATCGAACCGAATCGGTGGGTGAAGCGGTAAGGCGCGTGGAGCCCTCGGCCCGTTGAACCGGCAGCGCGAGCATGGAGCACAGCCCGTTCCACTGGACTTCCGCATCGCGTTCGCATCCCGGCCGGGTGCGTGAAGTCAACGAGGACGCCTGTCTCGAACAATCCCAGTGCGGCGTGTGGGCCGTCGCCGATGGCATGGGCGGCCACTCGCTCGGCGAGTTCGCGAGTCGCCTTGCGATCCGCAGCCTGACAGACCTGCCCCCCGAGGGTGCGCTCGACGAGCGCGCCACGGCGGCCGAGATGCGGCTGCTCGACGCCAACCGCCGCCTGCGTGCCGAGGCCGAGCGGCGCGACGTGCCGGTGATCGGCAGCACGATCGCCACATTGCTGGTTGCCGGCACTCGTTTCGCCTGCGTATGGGCCGGCGACAGCCGCATCTACCTGCTGCGCGGCGGCCGGCTGCACCAGCTCACGCGCGACCACAGTCAACTCGAAGCGTTGCGCGCGATGCACGCGGGATCGGGCGACATCACGCTCGACCGCCCGCCCGCCAACGTGATCACCCGTGCCCTCGGGGGCCACGACGAGCTTCAGCTCGACGCCGTGGGCGCAGACGTAATCGACGGCGACGTCTTCCTGTTGTGCAGTGATGGCCTGACCAACGAGGTGAGCGAGGCCGCCATCGTGGACGCGCTGCTGCACGGAAGCTGCCGCCTGGCGGCCGACGCGCTGGTCGATCTGGCGCTCGAGCGCGGCGGACACGACAACATCACCGCGGTGGTGGTGCGCGCCGACGACCCGAGCAGTCCGGAACGCACGGTATTGCATCCGGTGTTGAAGGCGGACTAACGGGGGTGTGCAGGCGCGCATCCCGTGCGGCACGGCGCGGTCTGCTGCCCCATCCGCAGCGCAGATCCGCTCGCAGAGGAAGTCAGGCCGCGGTGCTCAACTGCTTCTGCACCAGTTCGTAGTACATGCCGCGGCGCGCCACCAGCTCGTCGTGCTTCCCCTGTTCGACCACCTTGCCTTCGTACAGCACCAGGATCTTGTCGGCCCGCATGATGGTGCTGAGTCGGTGCGCGATGATCACCGCGGTGCGGCCCTGCAGGATGTCGTTCATGGCGGCGATGATGTTGCTCTCGGACTGCGTGTCCAGCGCCGAAGTCGCCTCGTCGAACACCAGCAGTCGCGGGTCGTGGTACAGCGCGCGCGCGATGCACAGGCGCTGGATCTGCCCGCCGGACAGGCCCGTGCCGCGCTCGCCCACCACCTGCTCGTAGCCCATAGGCAGCTTGCTGATGAAGCCATGCGCGTCGGCACGCCTGGCCACCTCTTCGATTCGGCGCCGGTCCGGGGCGTCGTCGCCGCTGGCGATGTTCTCGGCGATCGTGCCGGAGAACAGCAGGTTGGTCTGCATCACGTAGCCCACTTGCGCGCGGTAGTACTCCTTGTCGATCACGTTGATGTCGTAGCCGTCGACCATCAGCTTGCCGTCGGTGGGTGTATAGAAACCCACCAGCAGCTTGGCGAGCGTGGTCTTGCCCGAGCCGCTGCGCCCCACGATGGCCACCAGCTCGCCGGGCTTGATGTCGAGGTTGATGTTCTCCAGCACATACGGCGTCTCGCCGCCGCCGTAGCGGAAGTACACGCCGTCGAACTTGATTTCGCCGCGCAGGTCCGGCAGCGCCACACGGTTGGCCAGGTCTTCGGGCTTCTGCTCGGGATCGAGGTCGAGCACATCGCCCAGCCGTTCCATCGCGACGGCAGCGTCGTTGAACCGGCTCCACAGCCCGACCAGGCCCATCAGCGGCGCGAGCACGCTGCCCATCAGCGCGTTGAAGGCCATGAGTTGGCCGATCGTCAGCTCGCGAGCCAGCACCAGGCTGACACCGGCCCAGAGGATGGCGATTGTGGTGGCCGCGTTCAGCAGCTGCGAGGCCAGGCCGACCCAGATGTTGAACTGCTGCGAGCGGTGCTGCACCTCGAGCGCCTTGGCGTACTTCATCTCCCACTTCAGGCGCACCGGTCGCTCGATGCCCATGCCCTTGACGGTCTCGGCCCCGCCGAGGGTCTCCATCAGGTACGACTTGGAGTCGGTGGAGGCACTGAACACCTCGCGCGCGTAGGCCTTGATCTTGGGCGTGACCAGCACCGTCAGCGCCATGATCGGAATCACGAATGCGATCAGCAGCAAAGTCAGCTTGATGTTGTAGAGGAACATCACCGAGAAGTAGATGAAGACCATCAGCAGGTTCAATACCGTGGTGATGGTGCTTTCGGTGAGGAACGCGCGGATCGTCTGGTTCTCCTGGAAGCGCGCGTAGATGTCACCGGTCTTGCGCTTGGCGAAGAACGAATACGGCAACGACAGCGTGTGCCGGAAGAACTGCGACATCATCGTGAAGTCGAGCTTGCGCACCATGAAGTTCGACAGCACGGCGCGCACCGTTGCCATGATCTGGGTGAACACGTTGGAGATGACCAAGCCGCCGATCAGCAGGTGCAGCAGGCTCACGTTCTGGTGCACGATCACGCCGTCGAGCACGTTCTGGATGATCATCGGCGGCACGATGCCCAGCATCTGGATCACGAATGTGGCCAGGAACAGGTGCAGCAGCAGCTTGCGGTGCGGGATCAGATAGCGCGCGAAGCGCACCCACGGTGACTTTGACGCGGTGTCCTGCGCCAGGCTGGCGCGCGGCGTGAAGGTCAGGCAGGTGCCGCTCCAGCCGCGCTCGAAGTCCTCGATGCCGAGCTTCTTGAATCCGGTGGCCGGGTCGGCCAACCACACCTGGCGGGCCGAGACGCCGTACACGACAACGTAGTGGTAGCCTTCCCAGTGAACGATGAATGGCAGGTCGAAGCCGCGCAGCGCGTCGAAGGTGCACTGCACGCCGCGCGTCGAGAACCCGAGCGACTCCCCAGTGCGCCCCAGGCTCTCGAGCGTGGCACCGGTGGTCGTCACGTTGGCGAGCTCGCGCAGCTTGCCCAGCGTCATGTTGATGCCGTAATGCTTGCAGATCATCGCCAGGCAGGCGGCGCCGCAATCCATCTGCTCGGCTTGCTGGATCCAGGCAAAGCGCTTGAGCACGCGCTCGCCCAGTTCGGCCTTGGACTTCAGGTCGAGCAGCACAGGCAGCTTGCGCCGCTCGGCCACCCGTTTCTGCCGCTGCAGCTCCCGATCGAGCACGCGCACGCGCTCGGCCAGCACCTCGCGCAGCTTGGGGTTGCGGTCGAGGATGAAGGTCACCGTCTTCTCGGGGATCACCAGCAGCGCGGTCTCGGTGTGAGCGATCACCGCGGCCTCGTGCTCCTGGCGCATCAGACAGGCCTTCTCGCCGAAGGTGTCGCCCTGGCGCACCGTGGCCAGCCGGTAGTCGCTGCCGTCCTCGTGGCGCACGATGTGAACCTCGCCGTGGCGCACCACGTAGAGCCGGCGATCATCGCGCGAGCCCTGCTTGACGATTTCCTTGCCCGCGGCCACCTGCTTGACACCGACGCTGCGGATCAACTCTTCGAGTTCGTCCTTGCCGACCTTGCCGCGCAGGTCGAACAGCTGGCTGATCAGCCCCCCCGCAGAGCCGATGGCCACCCGGCTGGCGACGAACGCGCGCGCCGCGGGATTGCCAGCAATGATGGGCGCCACCACCGCACGCGGGATCATCAGCAGTTCGGTCTTGGCCGATGCGCGCGCCGACACCTCGTGCCGGTACTCGCGCAACATGACCATCTCGCCGAACACCTCGCCAGCCTTGCGCACGCCCTGGCTCACCTCCTTGCCGCCCTCCTCGGCGAAGATGCGCACCGTACCGGACTTGATCACGTACAGGCCGTCGGCCACATCGCCCGCCTTGCACGCGGTGTCGCCGAACGCCAGCCAGCGCGACTGCGCAGCCTCGGCCAGGCGATCGATGTCCTTGCGCGTCAGCGCCGACAACAGATCCACCGTGGCGAGGAAATCGGCGCGCGACTTCAGCTCTTGCGTGTCCATGCGGTTGCCACCATCGTATTCAGCAGGCTTCGATCAGGTGTTCCTGCGCACGAGCGTGCAGCCAGCCTTCGCGCAGCACCCGCTGCACCTCGGTGCGGGTGGCATCGTCGAGCTTCGCCGCGTGTCGGGTGTCGACACGGAACAACTCGAACGTCGAGCGGTCGGCCGAGGCGAAAGGCCCGAGCACCTCTCCCACCGCGGCGTTGAATACCTTGGCTTCGATGTCGGTACGCAGCGCGCCGCGCAGCACCTTGCCGATGCGGCCGCCGGCCTCGCGCGTAGGCGCGATTGAATGCTCGCGCGCCATCTCGGTGAAGCTGTCGGGGTCGTCGGCCAGCACCGAGACCATCTCCTTGGCCTTTCCCTCGGAGTCGAGCACCATGTGACTGACTTCGACGCTGTCGAACTTGGGCGAGTTGAGCTTGAAGTACGACTGCACCGCCTGCTCACTGCACACCTGTTCCAGCATTCTTTCCTGATACAGGCTGTCGGAAATGAAGGCCTCGAACTCGTCGAGGCTGATATGCAGCGCGTCCAGGTACTTGTTGGTGTCCGTGGCGCGGTGCAGGCCGCGTGCGCGTCGAAACTGATCGGCCCGCTCCTGGATATCCTGCTCGGTCACGCGGATGCCGGCCTTCTTCGCCGCCTGCACAGTGAGGCGGTCGCGCACGAGTTGATCGATCAGGCCTTCGAACTTTCCGCTGAGCTTCAGCGTGCGAATGAATTCGGCAACGTCGACGGGTTTGCCGTCGATCTTCACGAGGGAGTTCATGTCTGTAGCTTCCTTGTCTTATTCGGTATCGATCAACCGCCGATATCGCGGAACGGATCGAGCGCCATGTCGATCAGCCGTCGTTCGCGCACCACCACCTCGGCACTGGCGGTCATGCCATAGCGCAGCGGAACCTTGGTGTCGGCCACCACGTAGTGGTCGCGCTCCAGCGCCAAACGCCCTTCGTACACCGGCTGCTTGGTCTGCGCCGATGGCTTGGTGGCCGGTGAGATGTATTCCAGCGTACCGTTGATGGTGCCGTAGCGTTGGTACGGGAACGCAGCGAACTTCAGCCTGGCGGGCTGGCCTTCGCGCAGGAAGGCGCGGTCCTGCTCGGCGATCTCGATGCGCACCACCGCCTTGGCGCCTGCGGGCGCGATGCCGCCCAGCGGCATGTTGGCCTGCACCTTGTCGCCGGGCTGGGTCGAGGTGACGTCGGTGACGATGCCCGAAACCGGCGCGACGATCAGCAGGAAGTTGTCCTTGTCGATGTTCTCGAAGCGAATGCGCGCCGCGGTCTCGGCCGCCACACGCGCGGCGCTGAGCTGCAGGCGCAGCTTCTCTTCGGCCGTGGTCAGCTCGTTGGTCGCCGCTTCGTACTCCAGGCGCAGCTTCTTCAGTGCTTCGCCGCTGGATTCGACGCGGGCCTGCGCCTGCACCAGTTCCTGGCTCTGCAACGCGCTCAGCTCGCCGACGCGCGACTGGGCCACGCGGAAAGCGTTCTCGGCAGCCTGCAGTGCACTGCGTTTGCTGTCCACCTGCTGTTGCGACACACCGCCGCCGCCAGTGGCCGAGAAGACGCGCTCGAACCGCTCCAGCTCGGCCCGGGCGGCATCGCGCGCGCGGCGCGCGTCTTCCACGCCGGTGCGCGCCCCTGTCTCCTGTGCACGTTGCGCCTCCACCAACTTGGACGTGCCCAGCGAGATGCGCTTGGCATGCTGCTGCTCTTCCAGGTCCATCGCCTGGCGCAGCGTGGCCGCCTTGCGTTCGAGCAGTGCTTTCTTCTCGGGGAACTGTCGCCACTCGCGCTCGGCATTCTCGAGCTTGAGCTGCGCCTGCAGCGAATTCGCTGCTGCCTCGACGGCGCCGCGCGCGTTCAACCGCGCCAGCACATCGCCCTTGGACACCGGCTGACCCTCGGCAATGTAGAGGTTGGCCAGCTCACCGTCCACCGGAGCGTAGAACCGCCTGAGTTCGGAGTCCGGCATCAGCGCGCCTTGTGCGGTGACGACAACATCAGCGCGCCCGACGATCGACCACAGGAGCCCCGCCAGCACCAGCCCAAGCATCGCGTAGATCAGCGCATGCATCACACGCCGCGGCTCGCCGGTCAGAATCGCGATGCCCTCGGTGCTGTGGTCACCCAGTGCTTCGGTCAACGGCTTCAAGCGATAGATCGTGGTCATTCTGGGCGCTCTCCGAGCAGCGACAGCTTTTCCTTCAGAAGCTGCGCGTCGAGCACGTTGCGCAGGTCGAGCAGTGCGCCGCGCTGCGCCCGAGCCTCGGCGTGGATCTCGTCGCCGACCACGGCGGCGGTCGCGGTGGCCGCCACGTCGACGAGCGCGCGCACCCGTTCGCCGCGCTGCGCGGTCTGGTGCGCCTCGGACAGCAGGCGCGCCTGATTGCGGAAGCGTCCGGTGACCGAGGTCTCTATGCGCAGCGCCGCATCGATGCCGCCCGCGGCGCGGTATTCCTGCCACAGCGCCTGTGCCCGGTTCAGCAGACCCTGTGCGTGCGCGAGGACCTTGTCCTTCTGCAGATCGAGGTCTGACGCAGTGGCGCGAGCGAAGAAGACATCCTCGTCAGCGTCGAGCGCCTCGCGCAATGCGATCAGCGCGCCGGCATGGACCGCGGTACCGCGTGCCTGCAGCAGCGCCGCATGCAGCGCCTGCAGCGATTGCCTGCGCTGCAACTCGGCCGCGGCGGCCCCGGCCCAGGGGCCGGTGACCAGTGCCTGCAGTCCGGCTTGGGCCTCGCTGATGCGACCCTCGCGCCAGAGCTGCGTGGCGGCGTCGTATTGGCGCACGATATCGGCCGAAGGCAGCTGGCCGGCGCCGCGCATCGCCTGCAGGCTGTCGCGCAGCGGCGGCGTCGCCAGCTGCGCCTTCGACATCAGCGCCAGCAGTCGCCCAGGAGCGCGCGCACGCGCCGCCTGCTTGATCTCGATGTATCGCACCAGATCCTGGCGCACCTGGTCCAGTCCACCGAGGCCTGGGTACTTCTCCGTGTATTCCTTCAACACCGGCTGCAGCTCGTCGGCCCGGTCACGTGCCACCTCGGCGTTGATGCTGGCCTTCAGACGATCGATCGCCGCCAGGTATACGGTGGCATCGCTCTGCAGCTTGCGCAGCTGCGTCAGCGCCGCGGCGTAAGGGGCATTGAATTCGGGCACGAACGATGAAATGCGGCCCAGCGCACGCTGGTGCTCGCGCGTATCGCGGTTCCAGCGTTCGATCACCGCGGCGATCCGGTCCTCGTCGGCGTAGATGCGGATGGGGGTGTCGGGGCCGCGGCTTCTGACCAGCTGTTCCAGGCCAGTCAGCCACTCGAGTTCGCCCACCAGCGACAACAGCTCGGGATTGCGCTGCCCGAGCCGGGACAGATCGGTCACGACCGCCTGCGCGCCGTCGAAATCGCGCGTCGCCACCTTGGCCAGCCACGCAGGCACATGGGCCTTCAGCGCCGCCTCGACCGCCAGGGCCTTCAGCTCGACATCATCCGGCTTGCGCTGCAGCAATTCGTCGGCCCGGCGCGCGGCTTGGGCATACTCGCCACGCTCGATCAGATTCTTCAGCTCGCGCTCCGATTGCACCCACCACGTCAGCCCGAGCGCCACCGCGACCAGCGTGCCGAGCCCGGCGGCGACTTTCCACGCCACGCTCCGCAGGCGACCGCGCTCGCCGCCAGCCAGCACGCCCAGAAGCTCGAACACCATTGCGCCGACACGCCCGCGTGGACGCGACTCCTTCTTGGCTGGCTCCGGAATGGCGACGGCAGCGGCCGGCGGCGCACTGGCGGCCACCGGCTCGGCAGGCGTTTCGGTCTCGGCGCAGAAGATGTTGAGAAACGAATCCGGGGCGGCCACGAAGGTGGTCTTGCCGGCATTGACGCTCGGTGCCGCGGCGGCGCCGGCGGAAGGTGCACCGGTACGGGTCTGGCTTGCGTCGAACGCGGCGGTCTTCTCGATGGCCACGCGGTACACGAAGTGCTCGCCACCGAACGCAAGCAGCATGCCGTCGCGCAGCGGCACCGCGTGCTCCTGCAGCCGCTCGCCGTCGAGGAACGTGCCATTGGTGCTGGCCAGGTCCTCGATGTGGGCGTCGCCACCCTTCAGGAAGATGTGTGCCTGGCGGCGCGACAGGAAGTCCAGCTGTTTCGGAATGGTGGCGCGGTAGCGTGCGAACGCCGCATCGGACTTGCTGACCAGAAATGGGAAGCGCGCGATGACCAGCGGCTCCAGCGTCGACCCCTCGGCCGCCGGCGTCAAGGTCAGTGTGAAGCCCTGCGGCCGCGCGGCAGCCGCGCGCGAGGCGATCTGCACGCGGTAGGTCAGCACGCCACCGAAGCCGATCTCGTCGCCGTCGGCGAGCCGCACCGGTTTGTGCTGCACGGCCGCGCGGTTGAGCGTGGTGCCGTTGCGGCTGTCCAGATCGGCCAGATAGACAGCGCCGTGCTCGCTGAAGATGCGCGCGTGCCGGCGCGACAGCATCACCTGGATGTCGGGCTCGTAGGTCGCGAACGGCTGTTCGTTGCGCCCGACGGCGAACACGTCATCGGTGATGCGGATCTCGCCCAGCCCCGGTCGCGAAAGCGGCTTCAGCACGATCTCGAGATCGTGCTCCGTTGCTCCCGGCACGGCGCCCGTCTTAGCGTTGTCGTTGGCCAGACTGCTCACCGGCCTGCTAGTCACGTGCATTCGCCACCTCGGTGGGCGTCCAGCCTCCGCCAAGTGCCTTGTACAACGTGACCGTGTCGGAAAGCAACTGCTGATGGCTCAACAGCACCTCGAGCTGCGCCGCCAGCAGGGAACGCTCCGTCTCGAACACTTCGAGCTGCGAGATCAGACCGGCGGCGAGTTGCACCTCGGTGTGCGCAGCCACACGCTCCAGATGCTGCACCTGCATGCGCAGCTCGTCGTGCTGCCGGCGGTGCGCGTCCAGATTCACCAGCGCGTTTTCGACCTCCTCGTACGCTGCAATCACCGTCCGCTTGTAGTCGTTCTCGAATACCTTCGTTTGTGCCTCGGTGGTGGCGATACGGGCCTTGATGCCGGGGTTGAACACCGGCAGATTCACGCTCGGCAGCAGCCCGAACGTGAACGACTTGAGCAGATCGCCCAGCGAGAACGCCGCGGTGCCGCCACGCCCGGTGAGACTGACAGACGGCAGCTGTGCCAGCTTGGCCTGACCCACCAGGTTGTGCGACGACAGCACCCGAAACTCGGCGGCCACCACGTCGGGCCGGCGTGTCAGCAGATCGGCCGGCAGCCCGGCCGGCACCACCGGGGCCTGCACGCGCTCCTGCAGTCGCCCGGGCGAAACCTTGAGCTCGCCGGCCGGCACGCCCACCAGCGTGGCCAGTGCATTCTCGGACACCGTGCGCGAACGGCGCAGTTCCAGCTCGTCCTTGGTCAACCGGTTGATCTCGGCGCGCTGGCGCATCACTTGCGTGTCGGGCGCCAGACCGTTGCGATGCATCGTTTCGTAGATGGTCAGAATCTGCCGGTTCTTGGTCAGCGCGGCGCGCTGCCGCTCGAGCTGCTCGTCGAGCTGCAGGATCTGGAAGTAGGTGGTCGAGACGCTGGCCACCAGCGTCAGGTAGCCGGCACGCCAATCGGACTCGCTGGCACGGAATTCGGCGGTCTGCGCCTGCACGCCCTTGCTCGTCTGACCCCAGATGTCGAGGTCCCAGCTGACCTGCGTGCCGAGGTTGAACGACTTGGAGAAGCGCTGACGAGTGGTCTTCTCCAAGTTGCTGCCGGCACCCACGTCCACGGTGGGCAGTGCACCGGCCCGCACTTCGGCGATCTGCGCGTTGGCCACGTCGATGCGAGCGGCGAGCAACTTCAGATCGAAGTTGCCGGCCACCGCGCGCGTGACCAGCGAGTCGAGGGCAGGATCGCGGAACTCGCGCCACCACTGCGGTGAGATCGCCTCGGCCGCCGAGACCGTGGCGCCCGGCGGATTGGACCAAGCGGTTTTGGCCGGCGCATCCGGGCGCTGGTACGGCGCCTGGCTCACGCCGGCACAGCCGCACAACAAGGCCACGATCAGGCCGGGAAGAAGGTACGTACGCATCTGGGCATCCCCTGCAGAAGGACGACCGCCGGCGGGCAGCGCGCGGGACACGAAGCCGAAGAGGTGGGTGATCTTGCGCATGGCCGCCGAGCTGGTCACCCCCTAGGTTGCGAGGCCCGGCCATCCGGTTCAAGCCAGCTTCGATGCGCGCATACACTGCCGCGCACCGAGTCCTCCGCCCCGTCGAAGCCATGCCCGTGAACCTCCAGGCGCCGAAGCCCGCCGAACTCCACCCCGTCGCCGGACTGCGTATTGGCGTCTCAATGGCCGGCATCCGCAAGGCCAACCGCAAGGACCTGGTGGTCTTTGCGCTGGACGAGGGCTCGACCGTCGCCGGGGTCTTCACGCGCAACCGCTTCTGCGCGGCGCCGGTGCAGCTGTGCCGCGAGCATCTGGCGGGCGACGGCGGCGCCGGCATCCGCGCGCTGGTGGTCAACACCGGCAATGCCAACGCCGGCACCGGAGACGATGGCCTGGCGCGGGCCCGGCGCAGCTGTACAGCGCTGGCCGGGCTGCTGGGTTGCCGGCCGACGCAGGTGCTGCCGTTTTCGACCGGCGTGATCATGGAGACCTTGCCGATCGAGCGCATCGAAGCCGGCCTGCCGGCCGCGGTGGCTGCGCTGAAGCCCGATGCCTGGGCCGACGCGGCCGAAGGCATCATGACCACCGACACGCTGCCCAAGGCCGCGTCGCGCCTCTTCAGCCTCGGCGGCAAGACGGTCGCCGTGACCGGCATCGCCAAGGGCGCCGGCATGATCCGGCCCAACATGGCCACGATGCTCGGTTATGTGGCCACCGACGCGGTGATCTCGCCCGCGGCGCTGCAGCAGCTCGTGCGCGAGGCCGCCAACCTCAGCTTCAACCGCATCACGATCGACGGCGACACCTCGACCAACGATTCGTTCGTGCTGATGGCCACGCAGCGTGCCGGCCATGCGCGCATCGACTCGCTGTCGTCGGCCGAGGGCCGTGCGCTGCGCGATGCGGTCGTCGCCGTCTCGCAACAGCTGGCGCAGGCGATCGTGCGCGACGGCGAGGGCGCCACCAAGTTCATCACCGTGCGCGTCGAAGGCGGCCGCGACGGCGACGAATGCCGCAAGGTCGCCTACGCGATCGGCCATTCGCCGCTCGTGAAGACAGCGTTCTTCGCCAGCGATCCCAACCTCGGGCGCATCCTGGCGGCGGTCGGCTATGCCGGCATCGACGATCTCGACCAGACCCGGATCGATCTCTATCTCGACGACGTGCACGTCGCTCGACAGGGCGGCCGCCACCCCGACTACCGTGAAGAGCAGGGCCAGCGCGTGATGAAGCAGAGCGAGATCACCGTGCGAGTCGACCTGCATCGCGGAAGTGCCGCGAGCGAGGTCTGGACCTGCGATCTGTCGCACGACTACGTCAGCATCAACGCCGACTACCGATCTTGACTCACGGGTGATACGTCACCGGACTCCCTAGTTCGTGTGACATTCAACGTCGTCGTTCGTCGCATTCCCTCTTGCGCCCGATCAAGGCGTGCTGCTAGCATGCGACCCACTTTCACGCGAGGACTCACGATGAATCACCTCACCACCACGCATCGACGGGCCGGCCGCGGCACGCTGATCGTGCGTGCGTCGACGGTGGCCGTGGGTCTCGCCGCATCCGTCGGCCTGCAGTTCTGGGGCCAGGACGAGAAAACCACGGCACACACCGGCATGGCGGCCAACCCGTCGATCGCCTGCGCCGTGGACGCGAACGGCTCGTTCGCGGTGCTATAGCCCAAGCCCTTCTCTCGGTTTACAGCCTCTGATCGAGGCCCCCGCTGAGAAGTCAGCGGGAGTGGCGGTTTTCTCGATCTCCCGCGCTGCCAGACCCGTCGATCCGACGCCTCACGAGGGCAACGGCCGACACGAAAGAAGACGATGCAAAGCTCGAACAACAAACGCCTCCGGGCCCTTCGCGAGTGGTTCACGCTGGCGCCGCACGACCTGCTGCGCCAGGCCACCTATCGCCGCTTGTGGACCTCGATCCTCGTCAGCTCGCTCGGCGGGCAGGTGACGATGCTCGCGCTGCCGCTCACCGCGGCCGTGCTGCTCAAGGCCACGCCCACGCAGATGGGCCTGCTCACCGCGATGGAGATCGCACCCTTCGTGCTGTTCTCGCTGCCCGCGGGCGTGTGGCTCGACCGCGTGCGCAAGCTGCCGGTGTATATCGGCGGCGAAACGCTGCTCGCGTTCACCGTGGCCAGCGTGCCGCTCGCCTGGGCGCTCGGCTGGCTCTCGATGCCCTGGCTGTACGTGGTGGGCTTCGCGCTCGGCACGGTGTTCACCACCGCCGGCAGCGCGGCACAGATCGTGCTCACGCAGGTGGTGCCGCGCGAGCGGCTGGTGGAGGCGCACGCGAAGAACGCGCTCGCGAGTTCGGGGGCCGAGGTGGTGGGCCCGGGCCTCGCGGGTCTGCTGATCCGCGCGCTCGGCGCGCCGCTCGCGCTGCTGGTCGACGCGTTGATGCTGCTGTGGTCGGCCTGGATCCTCCGCGGCGTGCGCGTGACCGAGCGCCGCGAGCCGAAGGCCGATGCGCATTTCTGGCGCGATCTGCGCGAGGGCTTGAGCTTCGTGCGGCGCACCAAGTTGCTCGTCGCGCTGGCCGCGGTGGTGGGCGGCTGGCAGCTGTTTCATCAGGCCGCGATGGTGGTGACGATCCTGTTCGCGACACAGGTGCTGGGGCTCACGGAACAGCAGATCGGCTTGTGCTTCGTCGCGCTCGGTGTCGGCACCGTGCTCGCGAGCCTGTCGGGCCACGCGATCAGCCGTCGCATCGGGCCGGGGCCGAGCCTGCCGGTGGCGATCGCCGTCTGTGCACTCGGCTGGCTCGCGTTGGCCATTGCGCCGGCGAATCACTGGGGCGTGGCCGCGTTCGCCTTCATGCTGTTCGCCTTCGGCGTCGGCGCGGTGCTGATCTTCGTGAACTTCCTGGCGCTGCGCCAGGCGGTCACGCCCGAGCCGCTGCTGGGCCGCATGACGAGCACGATGCGCTGGCTGATCCTGATCCCGGCCGGCCCGGGTGCCTTGATCGGCGGCTGGCTCGGCGAACACGTGGGGCTGCGCGCATCGCTGGCCTTCGCCGGCGCCGGCGCGCTGCTGCTGGCGGGCGCGGCAACGGCCATCGGTGCGATCCGCTCGGTGCGCGAGCTGCCGAAGCCGCATGCGCACGACGAGCCCGTGGGCTACGAGAGTGCCGTGCCTGCGAACCGACCCCTGGAGACCGCATGATGGACACGACGATCGAACCGTTGATGGTCGACCTGCCGGCCGAAATCGCCACCGGCCGCTTCGTGCTGCGCGCGCCGCGGCCGGGCGACGGCATGCTGCTGAACGCCGCGGTGTGCGCCTCGCTCGAGGCACTGCGGCCCTGGATGCCCTGGGCGCAGGCGGCGCCGACGCCCGAGGCCTCGGAGCTCGAATGCCGGCGCATGGCGGCACGCTTCATCAAACGCGAGGACTTGCCGATGTTCATCGTCGAGCCCGGCCCCGGCGGTGCCGAACGCATCGTCGGCGGCACCGGGCTGCATCGCATCGACTGGACCGTGCCGCGTTTCGAGATCGGCTACTGGCGACGCAGCGGCGACGAACGGCGCGGCATCGTCGTCGAGGCCGTGACGCGCCTCACGCGGCTGGCCTTCGACCAGCTGCGCGCCGCGCGCGTGGAGATCCGCATGGCCGCGCAAAACGCCGCCAGCCGCCGCGTGGCCGAACGCGCGGGCTACACCTTCGAGGGGCTGCTGCGGCGCGATGCGCTGGGGGTGGACGGGAAGCCGCGCGACACGCTGGTGTACTCGCGGGTGCGTGGGGTCGAGGAATCTGCATAGTGCACCGGCGCGGCAGCCTGAGCCCGTTAACAAGCCGTTTCCTGGGTGACCGGACTCAAACTGAGAATGGCCCTGATATCCATGGCGATAGAGTGGGGCCGGCGCCCAGACCCGATGAACGACCCAAGACGAATCGCGCGAGCCAGACGCTACTTCCTGCAGACGGCCGTGCTCGGCATCGCCGGTTTTGCCGGCGGCGGTTGCGGCGGCGGTGACAGCAACGCCGCGCCGGTTCCCAACGCCGGGCCGACGCCATCGCCGACACCGCCCTCGCCCTCTCCGGGCCCGTCCGCCCCGACACCCTCGCCAACGACGTCGCCCACGCCAGCACCCACCCCGGCGCCCACGCCGGCGCCCACGCCGGCACCGTCGCCCAGCCCCGGCGGGAATGTCATCCAGGCCGATCCGTCCAACTATCTCGGCAAGCTTGCCGCCCTCAAGCCCGGAGACACGTTGCTGCTGGCGCCCGGCAACTACGGTGTCGACGCGCAAGGGGCGGACACGTCCAGTCCGCCGGGCCTACCGATATTCAACCTCAACGGCACGGCCAATGCGCCCATCGTGATCACCGGGCCGGAGACGGGGCCTCGACCCGTGCTGTTCGGTCGCAACACGCACAACACGATCCGGCTCGCGAACGCGAGCTACATCGTGGTTCGCAAGCTGGAGGTCGACGGCCGTGGCCTGGCCGGATTCGGCGTGGCGACGCAGGGGCCGGCCCATGACATCACGATCGAGGACAACCACTTTCACGGCCTGGGCGGTGATCAGCAGATCGTCGGCATTTCCACGACAGGGCAGCCGACCTGGAACTGGATCATTCGCCGCAACCGGATCGTCGGTGCAGGCACGGGCATGTACCTGGGCAATTCCACCGGCGACAGCCCGTTCGTCAACGGGCTCATCGAAAACAACCTGGTGATCGACTCGATCGGCTACTGCATCCAGGTCAAGCACCAGGTCGTGTGGACCAACATTCCGGCCGGCATGCCGACCGGCAAGACCACGACGATCATTCGAAACAACGTGTTCGCGAAATCGGCAACGAGTTCGACCGGGGCCAATGCCCGGCCGAATCTGCTGGTCGGCGATTGCCCACCGAGCGGGCCAGGCTCGACCAATGGCTTCGCAATCTACGGCAACTTCTTCCACCGCAATCCGACTGAAGCACTCTTCCAGGGCGAAGGCAACATCGCCTTCTACGACAACGTGATGGTTGCCGACGACGCTGCCGTGCGCGTGCAGACACACAACGGGTCGGTACGCGACGTCTTCATCTTCAACAACACCGTGGTGAGCGGCGGTGGCTCGACGGCCATTGCGGTCTCGGGTGGCATCGGTGGCACTGCGCAGAAGGTACTGGGCAATGCCGTGTTCTCCGTGGGTACGCCGATTTCGGTGAGCGGCGCCACGGCCAGTGCCTCGCAGAACGCGACCGATTCATTCGCCAACGCCGCAGTCCATGTGAACAACCCGACCGGTGCGCTGGGCGCGCTGGATCTCTTTCCCAAGGCCGGCAGTGCGCTGAGGCAGGCCGCCTCGCCGATGATCTCGACCGGGCTGGACGGCTTCGCCGACTGGAACCGCGACTTCAACGCGACGGTGCGCGACTTTGCCTATCGGGGCGCCTACAGCGGCGAGGGCGCGAACCCGGGCTGGCGACTGGCGCTCGACTTCAAGGGTTGATCCCCTCCCGGCCGCGCGAATGCGGCGAGAAGCGATCCACCGCATCGGTGACGATGCCGTCGATGCCAAGCGTTAGCAGCGCCCGTGCACGCTCTGGATCGTTGACGGTATAGACCAATGCGCGCCGGCCGGCGCCGTGGATCTGGGCGATCAACGCGGCGTCCATCAACTGGTGGTTCGTGATCACCGCCACGCAGCCGAGCGCCTCGGCCACGGCCATGCAGTCGGGCCACAGCGTGTCGAGCAACAGCGCGCGCGGCAGCTCGGGCGCGGACTCGCGAGCGCCGGCGAGCGATTCGGGGCGGAACGAGCTCAACAGCGGCGGCGTGCCGTGCCAGCGCTTCCGCACCCAATCGCCGACCGCGCGACCGGTTTCATGTTCGAGACCAGGCGTCGGCTTGATCTCGAGATCGAGCCGGAAGTCGTTGGCCAGGCAGTAGTCTGCGATCGCTTCGAGGCTCGCGATCGGTTCGCCTGCGTAGCCGCGGCCATGCCAGCGGCCGGCGTCGAGCCGCGACAGCTCGCTCCAGGGCTTGTCGCCGGCGCGGCCGGTGCCAGTGGTGGTGCGCTCGAGCGTGTCGTCGTGCAGCAGGAACGGCACGCCGTCGGCCGACAGCTTCACGTCGCATTCGAAGGCGTGATAGCCGTGTGCGGCGCCGAGACGAAACGCCGCCAAGGTGTTCTCGGGTGCCAGCTTGCCGGCGCCCCGGTGCGCGATCCACAGCGGATACGGCCAATGGGCCGCCTTCATGTTCGCCCCCTACGGCGCTTCGCGCCGGTCCCCCCGAGGGGGAGCGAGCGCCTTCGGAGCGGCCGTGCGGCGCTCATGACACGCGCTTGCCGCTGGCCGGGTCGAACCAGTGCATCTGTTTGGCGGGTACCTGCAGCCGCACGGTGTCGCCCGCACGTGGCGGCACGAGTGTGCCCTCGATGCGCAGCGTGAACGGTGCGCCGCCCACGCGGCCGTGAACGAGCCGCTCGGCACCGAGCATCTCGACGACCTCGACGGCCAACGCCCACGCGCCGTCGGCCGCGAGGCTCGCATGCTCCGGGCGCACGCCGAGAATCAGCTCGCCCCCACGTGGCGCCGGCGCAGGCAACGCCCAGACCTGCCCGTCGATGCGAAAGCCCGCGCCATCGACCTGACCCTTCAGCAGGTTCATCGGCGGCGAGCCGATGAAGCTGGCCACGAAGGTCGACGCCGGCGTCGAGTACACCTCCTCGGGTGAGCCGATCTGCTCCATCACGCCGGCGTTCATCACGATCATGCGTTCGGCGAGCGTCATCGCCTCGACCTGGTCGTGCGTGACGAACAGCGACGTGACACCCAGCTCGCCGTGCAGCTTCTGGATCTCCAGCCGCGTCTGCGCTCGCAGCTTGGCGTCGAGGTTCGACAGCGGCTCGTCGAACAGGTACACCTTGGGCTGCCGCACGATGGCGCGGCCCATCGCCACACGCTGGCGCTGGCCACCCGAAAGCTGGCGCGGCTTGCGGTCGAGAAAGGCGCCGATCTCCAGGATCTTGGCGGCCTTCTGCACACGGGCTTCGATCTCGGGTGGCGGCACCTTGGCGATCTTGAGGCCGTAGGCCATGTTCTCGCGCACGCTCATGTGCGGATAGAGCGCGTAGTTCTGGAACACCATCGCGATGTCGCGGTCTGCGGGTTCGACGTCGTTGACCACGGCGCCGCCGATCGCGATCTCGCCGTCGGACACCTCCTCGAGGCCGGCCACCATGCGCAGCAGCGTGCTCTTGCCGCAGCCCGACGGCCCGACGATGACGATGAATTCGCCATCGGCGATCTCGGCATCCACGCCATGGATCACCTGGTTCGCGCCGGGGCCCCTGCCGTAGCGCTTGACGACCTTGCGAAACGAGATGGCTGCCACGTTGTTCTCTACTTCTCGGAGTCGACCAGGCCCTTGACGAACCACTTTTGCATCAACAGCACCACGAAGGCCGGTGGCAGCATCGCGAGGATTGCGGTGGCCATGATCACGTTCCACTCGTTGGCGGCGTCGCCGCCGGCGAACATGCGCTTGATGCCCATCACCACCGGGTACATGTCTTCGCTGGTGGTTACCAGCAGCGGCCACAAGTATTGGTTCCAACCGTAGATGAACTGGATCACGAAGAGCGCCGCAATGCTCGTCATCGACAACGGTACCAGCACGTCCTTGAAGAAGCGCATCGGGCCGGCGCCGTCGATGCGCGCGGCCTCGACCAGCTCGTCGGGCACGGTGAGGAAGAACTGCCTGAACAGGAACGTGGCCGTGGCCGAGGCGATCAGCGGCACCGTGAGCCCGGCGTAGGTGTTGAGCATGCCCAGGTCGGAGATCACCTGGTAGGTGGGCAAGATGCGCACCTCCACCGGCAGCATCAGCGTGATGAAGATCAGCCAGAAGCACAGGCTGCGCCCGGGGAAGCGGAAGTACACGAACGCGAACGCCGAGAGCAGCGAAATGGCGATCTTGCCGATCGTGATCACCAGCGCCGAGATCAGGCTGATCTTCATCATCGGCCACACCGGAGGCACTTTGTGGCCGTAGCTCGTCTCGCCGCCGCCGAGCGCGACGCGGTAGGTCTCGAGCATGTGGTTGCCCGGCGTGAGCGGCATCGGCACCTGCTGCACGATCTCGGCCGAGGTGTGCGTCGACGCCACCAGCGTCACGTAGATCGGAAACGCCACGATCAGCACGCCGAGCACCAGGATCAGGTGCGACAACACGATGGAGGCTGGGCGGCGTTCGACCATGTCAATCGTGGTCTAGTACTGAACCTTCTTCTCGACGTAGCGGAACTGGATCGCGGTGAGCGCGATCACGATCACCATCAGCACCACCGACTGTGCCGCCGAGCCGCCGAGATCGAGCGCCTTGAAGCCGTCGTAGTAGACCTTGTAGACGAGGATGGCCGTGTCCTTGCCCGGGCCACCGTTGGTGGCCGCGTCGACGATCGCGAAGGTGTCGAAGAACGCGTAGACCACGTTGATCACCAGCAGGAAGAACGTGGTCGGCGACAGCAACGGGAACACGATCGTCCAGAAGCGCCGCCACGGCCGTGCGCCGTCGATGGCCGCCGCCTCGATCAGCGATTTCGGAATCGACTGCAGCCCGGCCAGGAAGAACAGGAAGTTGTAGGAGATCTGCTTCCACACGGCCGCCAGGACAATCAGCGCCATCGCGTGGTTGCCGTTGAGCAGGTGGTTCCACTCGAAGCCTATGCTTTGCAGCGCGAAGCTGACGATGCCCACCGACGGCGCGAACAGGAACAGCCACAACACACCGGCCACCGCCGGCGCCACGGCGTAAGGCAGGATCAGCAGCGTCTTGTAGACCATGGCACCGCGCACCACACGGTCGGCCATCACCGCCAGCAGCAGCGACACCGAGAGACCGACTACCGCCACCAGCGCCGAGAACAAGGCCGTCGTGCGGAACGACGCGATGTAGGTCGGGTCGTTCCACAGCCGTTCGAAGTTCTCCATGCCCACGAACTGCATCGACGCGCCGAACGCGTCCTGCACGAACACGCTCTGGTACAGCGCCTGCCCCGCCGGCAGGAAGAAGAACACCAGCACGATGGCCATCTGCGGCGCAATCAGCGCCCAGGGCAGCCAGCGGTGCTTGAAGCGAACGCGCTTCTCGACGGCCAAGATCGATCAGCCCTTGTTCGCCTTCTCAAATCGTTCGAGCTGTTCGTTGCCGCGCTGGACCGCCGAATCCAGGCCTTCCTTGGCCGATTTCTTGCCGCTCCACACCTGCTCCATCTCCTCGTCGATGATGGTGCGGATCTGCACGAAGTTGCCGAGCCGGATGCCGCGCGACTTGTCGGTGGTCTTGCGGATCATCTGCGTGACCGACACGTCGGTGCCCGGGTTTTGCTTGTAGAAGCCGCTCTTTTCGGTGAGCTCGTACGACGGGATCGTCACCGGCAGATAACCGGTGCGCTGATGGCTCTTGGCGGCTTCGTCGGCCTTGGACAGGTGCGAGAAGAAT
>JAEUPI010000118.1 GCA_016790175.1 Burkholderiaceae bacterium
TCGTAGAACGCGTTCTCGTTGAGGCCCGGCTCCAGCTTGTCGTGCGGGAAGTTGTGCGGCACGTAGGCGGTGAGCGCCACCTGCGCGAACGGCACGTTCTTGTCGGTGCCGGCCACCTTGAACACGCCGCCCTCGAACACCACGTCGGTGTCGGCCGCCTCCATCAGGTGGGCCGCGATCTTCTTGCCCTTGGCGACGATCTTGTCGAGCGCCTTCACGATCGCCGTGCCGCCGACGGCGATCGAGCGACTGCCGTAGGTGCCCATGCCGAACAGGATCTTGCCGGTGTCGCCGTGCTGGATGTCGATGTCGTCCATCGGGATGCCCAGCTTGTCGGCGACGACCTGCGCGAACGTGGTCTCGTGGCCCTGGCCATGGCTGTGGCTGCCGGTGAAGATCGTCACCTTGCCCGTCGGGTGCACGCGCACCTCGCCGGCCTCGAACAGGCCCGCGCGCGCACCGAGCGCGCCGGCCACCGCCGACGGCGCGATGCCGCAAGCCTCGATGTAGGCCGAGTAGCCGATGCCGCGCTTCCAGCCCTTCGCCTCGGTGGCCGCCTTGCGCTTGGCGAAGCCGGCCACGTCGGCCAGCTCGACCGCGCGCGACAAGGTGGCGTTGTAGTCGCCGGTGTCATAGGTCAGCCCCACCGGCGTGGCGTACGGGAACGAGGTGATGAAGTTGCGGCGGCGGATCTCCGCCGGATCGATCTTCATCTCGTGCGCCGCGGTCTCGACCATGCGCTCGACCACGTAGGTGGCCTCCGGACGGCCCGCGCCGCGGTAGGCGTCGACCGGCGCGGTATTGGTGAAGTTCGCGCTGACCTCGGCATAGATCTTCGGCGTCTTGTACTGACCGGCCAGCAGCGTGGCGTACAGGATCGTCGGCACGCACGACGCGAAGGTCGACAGGTAGGCGCCCAGCGCGGCGGTGGTGTCGACGCGCAGCGCGAGGAATTGGCCGTCCTTGTCGAGCGCCAGCTTGGCGGTGGTCTGGTGGTCGCGCCCGTGCGCATCGGACAGGAACGACTCCGAGCGCTCGGCGGTCCACTTGATCGGCCGCTTGATCTGCTTGCTCGCGAACACCAGCGCAGTTTCTTCGCCGTAGAGGAAGATCTTCGAGCCGAAGCCGCCGCCGACATCGGGCGCCACGACGCGCATCTTGTGCTCGGGAATACCGAGCACGAAGGCGCACATCAGCAGCCGCTCGACGTGCGGGTTCTGGTTGGCCACATACAGCGTGTAGCTGTCGGCGTTGATGTCGTAGGCCGCGTTGGCCGCGCGCGGCTCGATCGCGTTGGGGATCAGCCGGTTGTTGCGGAAGGTCAGCGTCGTCACATGGGCGGCGCCCTTGATCGCGGCGTCGACGCCGTCCTTGTCGCCGATGCCCCAGACATAGCAGCGGTTGTCGGGCGCCTCGTCGTGCACCGCCGACTTGATACTTGCCGCCTTGGCCGCGTCGACCACCGGCTTGAGCTCCTCGTAGTCGACCTCGATCATCTGGGCCGCGGCCTTGGCCTGGTCGAGCGTCTCGGCGACGACGAGCGCCACGCGGTCGCCCACGTAGCGCACCTTGCCGTCGGCCAGCACCGGGTGCTTGGGCTCCTTCATCGGCGTGCCGTCGAGGTTGTTGATCAGCCAGCCGCAGGGCAGCCCGCCGACCGCCTTGAAATGCTCGCCGGTGAAGATGCCGAGCACGCCCGGGGCCTTGGCGGCGGCCGCGGTGTTCAGCTTCTTGATGCGTGCGTGCGCATAGGGGCTGCGCAGGAAGTAGCCATAGGTCTGGCCCGGCAGCGTGATGTCGTCGGTGTACTGGCCGCGGCCGGTGAGGAAACGCGCGTCCTCGCGACGCTCGACGCTCTTGCCGACGAAACCTTGTCGTGCATTCATTTCGTCGCCCCTTTCACTTCATCGCCGCGGCGCCCTGCGCCACGGCCTTGACGATATTCTGGTAGCCGGTGCAGCGGCACAGGTTGCCGTCCAGGCCCTCGCGGATCTGCTGCTCGCTGCCGCACTTGTGGTTCTTCGCCAGGTCCACCGCGCTCATCACCATGCCCGGCGTGCAGAACCCGCATTGCAGGCCGTGGCAGGCGCGGAAGGCAGCCTGCATCGGATGCAGCGTGCCGTCGGCCGCGGCCAGCCCTTCGATGGTGGTGAGCTCCATGCCGGCGGCCTGTACCGCGAGCATGTTGCAGCTCTTCACCGCGCGGCCGTTCAGGTGCACGGTGCAGGCACCGCACTGCGAGGTGTCGCAACCCACATGCGTGCCGGTCAGTCGCAGGTGTTCGCGGATGAAGTCCACCAGCAAGGTCTGTGGATCGACCTCGCGCGTGATCGACGCTCCGTTGACGGTGAGCGTGAGTTTGATGCCCATGTTGTCTCCTCTTGGTTGCGCGCCCGGGCTTCGGCACGGCCCGGGCCGGCGGCAACGATCATCCTCCGCCGAAGCTCGCCCACGGCGCATCAAGGCAAATACCCCTATGCAACGCGATGCATAGGATCGGGTGTCACGCGAACGCGCTAGATCAACCCGTCGAACAGCCAGACCGTGACCGGCTCACCCGCGGCGACCGACCCCTGGTCGTGACCGATCACGACGAGCGCATTGGCTTCGCTCAGGCTGCGCAGAATGCCGGCACCCTGCGAGCCGACGAGCGCCACCTCCCAGGCGCCGTCGGCCGTGCGCCGCACGACACCGCGCTGGAACTCGGTGCGCCCGGGGCGCTTGCGCACCGCGCTCGTGCAGCGCGCGCTCAAGCTCACCAACGGTTCGGGCGTCGCGCCGGCAAGCACGAGCAAGGCCTCGCGCGCGAAGACATAGAAGGTGACCAGCGCCGCCACCGGATTGCCCGGCAGCGCGAACAGCCAGGCCGGCGGCGCGCCGTCGCGCCGCAGCGGTCCGAAGGCAAACGGCCGGCCCGGCCGCATCGCCACCTTCCAGAACGCCACCTCGCCCATGCGGGCCAGGATCTCGCGCGTGAAGTCGGCCTCGCCGACGCTGACGCCGCCGCTGGTGAGCACCGCATCGGCCTCGCGCACGGCGCGCTCGAGCGTGGCCTGCAGCGCGGCCGGGTCGTCGCGCACGAGGCCGAGATCGATGACCTCCATGCCCAGCCGCTGCAGCGCGGCCGCCAGCGCGAAGCGGTTGCTGTCGTAGATCGCGCCCTCGGGCAGCGGTGCGCCCGGAGCAACGACTTCGTTGCCGGTGGAAAAGAGCGCCACCTTCAGCCGCCGCCGCACCTCGAGTGCGGTGAAACCCAGCGAGGCGGCGAGGCCGACGTCGGCCGGCCGCAGCACGCGGCCCGCGCGCAGCGCCGGCTTGCCGCGCGCCAGGTCTTCGCCGCGCTTGCGGCGGTTCTCGCCAGGCCGGATCACGCCGGGCGCGATGCGCACCGTCTCGCCGTCGAGCGTGGCCAGTTCCTGAGGCACCACGGTGTCGGCACCGGCCGGCATCACGGCGCCGGTCATGATGCGTGCACAGGCGCCGGAGGGCACCGGTGCGTGCG
>JAEUPI010000146.1 GCA_016790175.1 Burkholderiaceae bacterium
GCGCAGCGGATGTCATAGCCGTAGCTCGACGTGCCGTAGCTCACGATGCGGTGCCCGTCGGCGGCGGTGCGCACCTGGCCGGGCTCGAACGGTTCGATCATGCCGTGCTCGGCAGCCATGCGGCGGATCCAGCGGTCGCTCTTGATGCTCATGGGGACTATTTGCCTCGTCGAGCCGGTCATTCTAGGCAGCCGGGCCGTCTGGCCCGGTGCAGCCGTGCCCGAACGCCGCTATGCTGCACGCACGTCCTGCCCGCCCGTGCCGGAGCCCGCCATGTCCGCCAGCCTGTTTCGCCCAGCCACCGACCTGATGTGCCAGTACGCGGAGTACCACCGCGACCGACGCAACATCGTCACCCACTTCGTCGGCATCCCGATGATCGTGTGGTCGATCGGCATCTTCCTGTCCAAGCCGGCGATTGCCGGCGTTTCGCTCGCGTGGGTGCTCTGGACGGCCGCCGCCATCTGGTACCTGAGTCGGGGCAACCTGGTGCTCGGCGTGGCCACCAGCCTCGTCACCGCGCTGCTGGTCGCGCTCGGACAGCCGTTCGCGCCGCTGGCCATCGGCCATTGGCTCGGCTGGAGCGTGGGCGTGTTCGGCCTCGGCTGGGCGTTCCAGTTCCTCGGCCATTACTACGAAGGCCGCAAACCCGCGTTCGTCGACGACTTGGTGGGCCTGCTCGTGGGCCCGATGTTCGTCGTTGGCGAATGGCTGTTCTCGATCGGCTGGGGGCGCGATCTGCAAGACGAGATCGAGCGCCGCGCCGGCCCGACCTACCTGCGCGACCTGGCCGCTTCGCACGGCCGCTGAGCGCCGCTGCCGCGCTCGACCGCGCGCCCGGTCAGGGTCGGTTGGGCCCCGCGGCGGCCAAACGAAGGCCCGCGCGTCGGTACTCGCTCGGCGTCTGCCCGGTGCGGGCGCGGAACAGGCGGCTGAAATGGGCCGCGTTCGCGAAGCCGCTGGCCAGTGCGATCTCGGTGATCGAGCGGTGCATGAGGCGCGGGTCGTCGAAGGCGGCGCGACAGGCCTCGACGCGCCGCGCCATCAGGTAGCCGGCCACGCCGTCGGCCTCGTCGCCGAATGCGTTGTAGAGCTGGCGGCGGCTGACGCCGAGCGCGCGGGCGATCTGTTCCACCGTGAGCGACGGATCGGCCAGGTGCCGCGCCACATGCTGCTTGATGCGCTCGCGCAGGGCCTCGCGTTGCGTGATCGCCGTGCCGCGGCCGGCCAGGTCGAGCAGCGACAGGTGCACGCACTGCGTGATCATGTCGCCGAGCGCGCGGGCGCCATCGGCCGTCATGGCCGGCAGCTCGCGCCAGGCGCTGCGCATCGTCTCGAGCGCCACGCGCGCCATGCCGCCCTGGCTGCCGAGCGGCCGCGCCATCAGCTCGCCGATCGCGAGTCCCCGCTCGGCCAGCTGCGCCTTGGGCACCATCACGATCAGGTGCTCGACGCGCGTGGGGTTCGAGACGGCATAGGTGTCGGTGGTGTCGTAGATGCACCATTGCCCGGGCGTGACCCAGGCCTCTCGACCCTGCTGCTCGACGCCGGCGCAGCCGAGGAACGGGGCCACGATCTTGAGGTAGCCGGTCTCGCTCGCTCGAACGTCGCTCGCCGATCGCATCACCCGATGGCGGTCGGCCTCGAGCCGCGTGAGGATCAGGTCGCCCGCGTGCAGGCTGTCCATGCGGCCGTCGAAGCGCGTGTCGCCGTACAAGTCCGAGCGCAGACCCTGGAACAGACGGTCGATCCAGTCGGACCAGTAGGGTATGCGATCACGCGCCGACACGTCGTCGGTGTTCATCGTGTTCGCCAATTGCGCCATGTCGCCGCTCCCGATCGTCTGGCCGATTATGGGAACGCCGCGGTCCACTGGCTGTTCCCCACGCAGGCGTCGGACCTAGGGAAACTCCTCATCGGCCTGCACGGCTGAGCAAGCGCTGCTGCATGCCGGGCACAGACACGACGCCTGAGCGTGCGTACGATCGCCGCTCACGGCTTGGGTCTGCGCACCCGCCATTCAAGGAGACACACGCATGACGCCTCATCGCCTCACCCTCACCCGCCGTCGCGCCGTGCAAGGCCTGGCCGCCGGTGCCGCCGGCCTCGGCCTGCCCGTGTTTGCGCAAAGTGCCGACAAGGTGCGCGTCGGCTATGCAATCGCGCGCACCGGGCCCTGGACTGGCGGCGCGCAGGTGAGCCAGGAACCCAACTTCCTGCTCTGGGCCGAACAGCAGAACGCGGCCGGCGGCCTGAACGTGAAGGGCACGAAACGGCAGATCGAGCTGATCAGCAGCGACGACCAGAGCAACGTCGAGACCTGCGTGCGCACCTACGAGAAGCTGATGGGCAGCGACAAGGTCGACCTGGTGCTGCCGCCCTGGGGCAGCAATGCCAACTTCGCGGTCGCGCCGCTGGCCAATCGCTTCGGCTATCCGTTCCTGGCGCCCACTGCGCTGTCGCGCCGACTGGTCGAGATGAAGCTGCCGTACTTCTTCCTGATGCTGCAGCAGCCCAAGCCGATGTGCGATGCGCTGGTCGACATGCTCAAGGCCAACGGCGCCAAGACGCTGGCCTGCATCTACGTCGACGACCTGTTCGGCCTGGAGAACTATGCCGCGCTCAAGGTGGCGCTGGCCGGCAGCGGCATCACGATGGTGGAAGACAAGAGCTACCCCGGCGGCGTGAAGGACCTGTCTCCGGTGCTGCGCTCGATCAAGGACAAGAACCCCGACGCCTTCGTCGGCTTCACCTACCCGCCCGACACCATCCTTGCCAGCAAGCAGTCCAAGGAGGTCGGCTTCAATCCGAAGTTCTTCTACGCCTCGGTGGGCACGGCGTTCCAGCTCTACAAGAACGTGATGACGCCGGCCGGCGCCGAGGGCGTGCTGGGCATGGGCTCGTGGAACGCGAAGACCAGCCCCGGCGCGAAGGCGTATTTCGAGGCGCACACCAAGAAGTTCGGCGGCAAGGAGCCCGATCGCTGGGCCAGCGGCGCCTGCTGGGCGTCGCTGGAGATCCTGACGGCGGCGGTCGGCAAGGTCGGCCTGGACCGCAAGGCAATCCGCGACTACGTCGCCAACACCGAGCACTCGACGATCATCGGCAAGATCAAGTTCGTCGGCAGCGAGAACGTCGGCACGCCAGGGTCGGTGAGCCAGTGGCAGAACGGCGAGTTCGAGGTGGTGTGGCCGAAGAACGTGGCCACGGCGCCGCTCAACGCCAACAAGCCGGCCTGGAAGTAGTTTCGCGCGGGGGATGAGCGCCGGCGCCGGCGCCGCGGCGGCCTTGATCGCCGCGGCGCCGGTCAGCGCCTCGATGGAATCTGCCGATGTCGGCGCTCGCATGGTTCGAACTGATCGCCTCCGGCCTGCTCACGGGGGGCGTTTATGCCTTGGTGGCGCTCGGCCTGAACCTGCAATACGGGCTGATGCGCATCCTGAACATCGCGCATGGCGAGTTCCTCGTCGTCGGCGCCTACCTCACCTGGGCCGCGCAGACCCTGCTCGGCGTGCATCCGCTGCTGATGATGCCGGTGTGCTTCATCGTGATGATGGCGCTCGGCCTCGCGGTGCACTTCGTCACCTTCCGGCGCCTGACAGCCACCTCGCCCGACCTCGACATCTTCGAGGCGCGCGGCTTGATGGTGAGCTTCGGGCTGATGTTCCTGGTGCAGAACGCCGTCACCTGGGCCTGGGGCGGCGATCTGCGGGGCTACGACTTCATGACGCAGCCGGTGCCGGTACTGGGAACGCAGTTCGCCGGCAACAAGCTGCTGGTGTTCGCGCTCGCGCTGCTGCTGTCGGCCGCGCTGATCGTGGCGCTGCGCCTCACACTGCTCGGCAAGGGCGTGCGTGCGCTGATGCAGTCGCCCACCGGTGCGCGGCTGGTGGGCATCGACACCCGGTGGTTGCACCCGCTGATGTTCGGCGTGGGCATGGGCCTGTCGGGTGTGGCGGGCTGCCTGCTGTCGATGGCCTACACGATCAGCCCGTCGATGGGTGAGCCCTACACGGTGACCGCGCTGATCGTGATCACGCTCGGCGGCTTCGGCCACATGGGCGGCGCGCTCGCCGGTGCGCTGCTGCTGGGGCTGATCGAGGCGTTCGGCATGCACTTCACCAGTCCGTCGCTGAAGTCGCTGCTGTCGTACACGGTGTTCATCGCCGTGCTGCTGTTGCGGCCGCGCGGGTTGTTCGCCCGCCGGTCAGAGGGAAAGGCGCGGTGAGCGCCGCCCGGCCGCTCCGAAGGCGCTCGCTCCCCCTCGGGGGGACGGCGCGAAGCGCCAAGGGGGCGAGGTGAACAAGATACTCACGCGCGACCTGTGGGTGCTGTTCGCGCTCGCAGGCTGGGGGCTGGCGATGCCGGCCTACGCGAGTGATTTCGCACTCTCGCTGGCACTCACCTGTCTGATGTACATCGCGCTGGCCACCAGCTGGGCACTCTTCTGCGGCCAGACGCGCTATCTGTCGCTGGCCACCGCGGCGTTTTTCGGCATCGGCGCCTACACCAGCGCGCTCAGCGCCGACCAGTTGCCCTGGGTGCAGGTGATCGTGCTCGGCGCGCTGGTGGCCACCGCGGTGGCGGCGGTGATGGGCGCGCTGGTGCTGCACCTGCGCGGCACCTACTTCGCGGTGCTCACCTTCGGTATGACCGAGCTGATCCGCCATGCGATCACCTATTGGGAGAAACAGGTCACCGGCACGGTCGGCCGCGTGCTGTCGGTGGTACCGGAGCGCGACACCGTGTACCTCACCGTGCTGGCGTTGGCCGTGATCACGGTGGCCGCGGCGATCGTCATCCGACGCACGCGCTTCGGCCTCGCGCTGGCCGGCATCGGCGCCGACGAGCAACGCGCGCAGACGCTGGGCGTGAACACGCGCTGGGTCAAGACCGCCGGCTTCGCGCTCACTGCCGCGGTGGCTGGCGCGATGGGCGCGGCGATGTCGGTGCGCTGGACCTACATCGACCCTCCCACGGTGTTCAATCCGTTCATCGGCTTCCAGACGGTGCTGATCGCGCTGATCGGCGGCGCCGCCACGCTGTGGGGGCCGCTGGTGGCGGCCATCGTGTTCAGCCTGCTGGCCGAGACGCTGCGGCTGCAGGCACCACAGGTGTACCTGATGGCGCTGGGGCTGCTGCTGATCCTGAGCGTG
>JAEUPI010000150.1 GCA_016790175.1 Burkholderiaceae bacterium
GCACCAGGATGCTGCGCGTCCGCCAGCGTCACCCGGGGGGGTCGATGGCCCGCGACATCTGCCGCGGGCCGCGTGTGTCAGCCGTCAGCCAGGAGTCCACGATGGCCACTGCAGTCCGCTATCCCGACGGCCCGCCCGACAAGCCTCCGTGCGATCTGGTGATGAAGGGCGGCATCACCAGCGGTGTGGTCTACCCGCAACTGATCGCCGAGCTGGCGGCCAAGTACCGCTTCAAGAACATCGGCGGCACCTCGGCCGGCGCGATCGCCGCCGCAGGCTGCGCGGCCGCCGAGCATGGCCGTCAGAGCGGGCTGCGCCCCGACGCCTTCGACGAACTGATGCGCCTGCCCGGCGAGCTGAGCCGGCGCGACACACCCGGCGGCCATTCCACGCTGTTCCACCTGTTCCAGCCCGCAGCCGCGGTGCGTCGGCACTTTGCGGTGCTGGTGAGCATGCTGAACCAGGAGCCGCTGGCCGCGGCCGGCCGAGCGCTGATCGCGATGGTGTTGCAGTTCAACGGCTTCGCGCTGCTCGGCGTGCTGCTCGCGTTCGTGCTGTTCACGCCGGTGGTGCTGGTGGCCGGGCCGGCACTCACCAATGCACAGGCGATGGGCCTGGCGCTGGCGATCCTGCTGCTGTGGTGGCTGTGGGCCGCCTTCGGTCTGCGGCGGCTCGATCGCCTGCAGCGCGCTCCATTGTGGGCGCCGTTGATCTGGTGGGGCGTGGGCCTGCTGGTCACCGGAGCGGTGCTGCGCGCGGTGGGTCGCGTCGACGACGGCGTCCGCCTGTGGTGGGCCGTGCTCGCGGCGGGCATCACCGCACCGCTGACGATCGGCCTGGTGCTCGCGCTGGCCGGTCTGCGCTTCGGCAGCACGCTGGTGGCCGGCATGCATGCCAACCGCTACGGCCTGTGCAGCGGCCTCACGGTGGGCGACGCCAAGACCACGCCGCAGGCGCTCACCGAGTTTCTCACCGCGTATTTCGACCGCCTCTCCGGTCGTGAACAACTCAACCGCGAACGGCCGGGCGATGCGCGGCCGCTGTTGTTCGGCGACCTCTGGGATGCGGTCGACGACGACGGTCTGTTCGACAGCGGCCATGCCGGCGAGCGGCGCGTGAACCTCGAGGTGATGACCTCGGCGGTGAGCCAGCAGATGTGCTACGCGATCCCGTTTCGCGATGGGCAGACGCTGTATTACGACCCGCAGGAATGGCGCGCGCTGTTTCCGGAGCCTGTGATGCGCTGGATCGACAGCGTCTCGGCGCGCGAGACCGCGCGCGACCGCGAGCGCGGCGAGCGCGTCGAGACCGTGGTGTTCGGCACTGACGCCGCGGCGCGTTCGCTCGCGCGGCTGCCGCGCAACGCGAATCTGCCGGTGGTGGTGGCCGTGCGCATGAGCCTGAGCTTTCCGGCGCTGCTGTCGGCGGTGCCGCTGTATGCGGTGGACCGCAGCCGCGTGTTCAACCAGCGCGGAGGCGGTGATGCGCAGCCGCTGACTGCGACCCGCGTGTGGTTCTCCGACGGCGGCATCGCGAGCAACATGCCGCTGCACTTCTTCGACTCGCCGCTGCCGCGGCATCCCACCTTCGCGGTCAACCTGAAGGCCGAGCATCCGGACCATCCGATCCAGCGCGATCGGCCCGCCGAGCAGCAGAGCGGTCGGGTCTACCTGCCCGACAGCAACCAGGGCGGCCGCTTCCGTTACTGGCCGGCGCCGCCCGACGACAAGCCGCTGCCGGGGCTGATCGCCTTTGCGAGCAGCATCGTCGACACGATGCAGAACTGGCGCGACGAGATCCTGTTTCCCTATCCCGGCTATCGCGACCGCATCGTGCAGGTGAGCCAGCTGAAGGACGAAGGGGGCCTCAACCTCGACATGCCTGACCGCAACATCGCCAACCTGAGCGCGGCCGGGCGCGCCGCGGCGACCCGGCTGATCGAACGCTTCTATGCGCCGCCCTCCGAAACCAGCGAGGGCTGGCGCAACCACCGGCAGATCCGGCTGCGTGCGTTTCTGGGCGTGATCGAGCGCTTGACCGAGGATCTCGAAGCGTCGCTGGCCGTCGGCCGCTGGGACGAGGCGCTCGAGAGTGTCGCGAGCCGCGACTACACGCTGGCCCACCGGGAGCTGGCCGTGCAGTGCCTGAAACAGCTTGCCGAACTGGCCGCGACGCTGCGCATGGCCGACATCTCGCTCGAAGACCGCGCGCCGAATCCGCGCGCGACGATGCGCATCGCGCCGCGGATCTGAACGGCCGCCGCGTGGACGCTGCGCCGGTCAGCGCAGGCGCTTGAACTGCAGACGGTCGATCAGCGTGTCCTCGCCAAGTGGCTTGTGGTGCTCGCTCACGATCTCGATCAGACCCCGGTCGGCCATCGCCTTCAGCTCGCGCGCCACGGCGTCGTAGACGAACGGGTTCTCCAGTGAACATCCGGCGTTCGGCACATCGAGCGCGACGCCGAAGGCAGAGTCGAGGTACAGCGTCTGGGCCAAGGTGTTCATTCGCATGCTCGGTGGCCGTTGAGTCGACCATGCTGCATCAGCCGGGAGTGGCACGGTTTGATCCCGACGGGGGTGCCGGGACATGCCGATGTACTGTCTTGGTGCGGCCTCATGGACACGGGGCCACGCGCGCGAGCCGACGCTCACTTCGGCTGTCGACTTGACAAGACCGCCGCGCCGAGTGTTCGAAGCATTGACCGTATAGTGCCGCGCGATCGCCATGGCACTCAAGTCCACCATCTTCAAGGCCACGCTGCAGCTGGCCGACATCGACCACAACTGCTACGGCGAGCATGCGCTCACGCTCGCGCGCCACCCGAGCGAGACCGACGAGCGCATGATGGTGCGCATGGTGGCGCTGGCGCTGAACGCGTACGCGCTGAACGAGCTTTGCGGAGGCGACGGCACGCTGGCCTTCGGCGCCGGCCTGTCGGACCCCGACGACCCCGATCTCTCGCTCACCGATTTCACCGGTCGCAAGCGGCTGTGGATCGAGGTCGGCCAGCCGGACGACAAGCCGCTGGCGCGCGCCTGCAGCCGCGCCGATGCGGTGATCGTCTATGCGTTCTCGCCGGCGGCCGAAGTGTGGTGGCGCGGCATCGAGGGCAAGCTCGCGCGTCTGACCAAGCTGCAGGTCTGGCGCCTGCCGGCCGAGGGCACACAGGCCCTGGTGGCGCTGGCAGAACGCAGCATGCAGCTGCAGGCCACGCTGCACGACGCCGTGCTCACGCTGACCAGCGAGCGCGGCAGCGTGAGCCTCGAGCCGCAGCGCTGGAAGTAGCGGCGGCTGTCGCGGCGAACTATTGCACTGCCAGCTCGAGTGCCAGCGGGCTGCGGAAGGTCGACGACGGCATCCACTGCAGCTGCGCCTGCGTGCGGCGGTAGCCGCCGACCACCTTGTGCAGCTCGTCGAAGGCCGTCTTCACGGCGAGTCGGGCGATCATCGTGCCCAGGCACACATGCACGCTGCCGCCGAAGCCGAGGTGGCCGCGCGGCTTGCGCGTGATGTCGTAGCGGTCGGGGTCGGGCCACTGGCGCTCGTCGCGGTTGGCCGAGCCGTAGGCCAGACACACGAAGTCGCCCGCCTTCATGGTCTGGCCGTGCAGCTCGACGTCGCGCGTGAGGCTGCGCTTGAATCGCTGCGCGCTGGTGTTGTAGCGCAGCGATTCCTCGATCGCCTCCTGCAGCAGCGCCGGTTCGGCGATCACCGCGCGCTGGGCATCGGCGTGGTCGGCCAGGTTCAGCGCAAACATGCTCATGAAGCCGCCGAGCGACTCCACGCCGGCCATGATCAGCGTGGTCGTGGTCAGCAGCACCTCGCGCTCGTCGAGCTTGTCGCCGTCGATCTCGGCCATGCTGAAGTGCGAG
>JAEUPI010000194.1 GCA_016790175.1 Burkholderiaceae bacterium
GCGCCTGGCGCGCATGCTCGCGCAGCTGGTGCCGTCCGAGCGCGAGGCCCATGGCCTGCAGGCGCTGCTGGAGATCCAGGCCTCGCGAGCGCGTGCCCGCGTGGACGCCGAGGGCCACGCGATCCTGCTGATGGAGCAGGACCGCACCCGCTGGGACCGGCTTTTGATCACGCGCGGCCTGGCCGCGTTGCAGCGGGCGGCATCGCTTCTCGGCGAACGCGGGCCCTACGAGCTGCAGGCCGCGATCGCCGCCTGCCATGCACGGGCGGCCACACCCGAAGCCACCGACTGGCCCCAGATCGTCGCTCTGTACGACGAACTCGGCGCGCGCGTGCCGTCGCCACTGGTGGCGCTGAACCGCGCTGTGGCGGTCGGCATGGCCAGTGGCCCGGCGACGGCGCTGCCACTGGTGGACGCGCTGGCGCAGGACGCCTCGATGCAGCGCTACCATCTGCTGCATGCGGTGCGCGGCGACCTGTTGGCCCGCCTGGGCCGGCCCGACGAGGCCTGCGCCGAATTCGAGCGCGCCGCGTCGATGACGGGCAACGAGCGCGAGCGCGAGGTGATGCAGCGCCGCGCACGGCAGATGCGCAGCTGAGAGGCTGCATCGGCTTCAGCCGGGAATCTCGGGCTCGACGAGCTGCGCCAGCTGGATCAGCGACTGCTGCCAGCCGAGAACACACTGCTCGGCCGGGATCACGCCGGGCACGCCCTCCTGCACCACGTGCAACTCGGTGCCGCAGATCACCTTCTTCAGCGTCACGGTCACCGTCATCACGCCGGGCAGGTTGGGATCGTCGAAGACATCGGTGTAGCGCAGGCGTTCGGGCGGTGCCAGCTCGAGATACTCGCCGCCGAACGAGTGGCTGTGCCCGCTGCCGAAGTGGGTGAACGACATGCGGAACTTGCCGCCGACGCGCGCGTCGATCTGATGCATCGTGGCGGTGAATCCGAAGGGCGGCAGCCACTTGCACATGGCCGGACCGTCGGTGAACGCCTTGTAGACGCGCTCGGGCGGTGCCTGCAGCACACGGTGAAGGCGGATGGTATGCGTGGTCATGGTCTGATCTCCTGATATGAATGCGTGTGTCGGTACGACGCTTCGTCCGGCCTGGTTTCGACAACTGCCGCGATCAGTGTGATCCGAAAGGCGTTACGCTGGCGACTATGAACCCAGACATCGCATCGGTCCAGGCCGTCCTGGACCCCATCTTTCCAGGGTTGATGGGCGTTCGCCTGCTCGAAGGCGCGCCCGATCGTGTCGTGGCCGAGATGCCGGTGCGGCCCGATCTGTGCACCACCGGCGGCATCCTGCATGGCGGCGCCATCATGGCGTTTGCCGACACGCTGGGCGCGGTGGGCACGTTCCTGAATCTCAGTGGCGGCAAGGGTACGACGACCACCGATTCGAGCACCAAGTTCATCGCCGGCGCCAAGGTCGGCACGGCGGTGCGCGGCGAATCGGTGGCGCTGCACCGCGGCCGCACCACCATGGTCTGGCAGACGACGATCACCAACGCCGACGGCAGGCTCTGCGCGGTGGTCACGCAGACACAGCTCGTGCTCGAGCCCAGGGCATGAGGGGCTGAGGCCCGGCGATGGCGCTGCCGGTGGTCGACCTCGGCGACGTGACGCATGCGATCCAGCTCGCGCTGGCGCCGGTGTTCCTGCTGACCGGCATTGCCGGCATGCTCAACGTGATGGCCGGGCGGCTCGCGCGCATCGTCGACCGCGGCCGCCAGCTCGGTGAGCAAGATCCTCCACAACGGCTGAGCGCCGAAGGGGTGGCCGTCGAGTTGCAGAGCCTGGAGCGCCGCCGCCATCTCGCCAGTGCCGCCATCACGGCGAGCACGCTCGCGGCGCTGCTGGTGTGCATGGTGATCGCGGCGCTGTTCATCGAGGTGCTGCTGGAGCTGAAGCTCAAGTGGCTGCTCGGGCTGCTGTTCACCGGCTCGACGCTGGCGCTGGTGGTGGGGCTCGCGTTCTTTCTGCGCGAAGTGCACTTGGCCACGCAGACGGTGCGCATACCGATGGTGCCTCCGGGCCGCTGAGCGCGCGCCGGTATCGAGGGCTATCCCATGGGTGCCGACGACGATCTGTTCGACCTCGCGCGCTTCGTCGCGACGCAGCAGGGCAGCTACGACCAGGCGCTCGCCGAGCTGCGCGCCGGCCGCAAGCGCTCGCACTGGATCTGGTTTGTGCTGCCGCAGTTGCGCGGGCTGGGCCTGAGCGCGATGTCGGAGCGCTATGGCATCGACGGGCTGGCGGAGGCCCGGGCCTACCTCGCCCATCCGCTGCTCGGGGCGCGACTGCGGGAATGCGTGGCGGCGCTGCTGTCGCATGGCTCGCGCAGCGCGACCGAGATCCTCGGCGAGGTGGACGCCATGAAGCTGCGCTCGTGCCTGACGCTGTTTGCGCAGGCTGCGGG
>JAEUPI010000229.1 GCA_016790175.1 Burkholderiaceae bacterium
GGCGGTCACATAGGGCAGCGCCTGCACGCCGGTGAAGTGGATCTGGCGCGCCAGTGCGCCGCGCACCACGTCCTGCTTCAGCAGCCCTCGCCGCGTGAAGGCATGCACCAGCATCGCGGCATAGCCGAGCGCCAGGCGCGAAGTGACCGAGATCATGCCGTCAGTGTCGGGGTCCGGGCCGAAGCTGGCAATGCAGGGCGACCCTGGGCCTCGGCAACCTGCCGCCTAGAATGGGCCGAGGGCCTGTCGATCGCGGCAGGTCTCGCCGACACGACGCCGTCACATCCCATCTTGGCCGCGCCTGCAACAAGCCCTCGCGCACCCGTCGACCCGCCGCGACCCGGCGCCGGGCTGGCAGCGTGGGCGGGGTCGGCAGCCCTGATCGGCGCGCTGCTCGGCCACTCGCCTGTGCTGGCGCAGCCGGCCACCGGAGCGGCCGCGCTGAAAGAACGCCATGCCGCACTCGAGCCGGCGTTGCGCACGAGCCCGCTGCAGCGGCCGATCGTGATCGAGTCGCAGCAGACGGGCGATTCGATCATGGGCCGCATCTACGCGGTGGTCGACCAGCCATTCGCGCGGGTGGCCCAGGTGGTGCCGACGGTCGGCCATTGGTGCGACGTGCTGATGCTGCACCTGAACAACAAGCAATGCCGGCTCGGCACGGCGGGCGCTCAGACGACGCTGGCGCTGTGGGTCTCGCGGCGCTACGACATTCCGCTCGAGAAGGCACAGCGCTTCGATTTCGTCTACCAGGTGCAGGCGCAGGCCCCGGCCTATGTGGATGCCACGCTCGGCGCGGCGAAAGGGCCGCTCGGCACGCACGACTACCGCATCGAGATCGAGGCGATGCCGCTGGCCGACGGCCGCTCGTTCGTCCACATGTCCTACGCCTACGAGGCGGGCATGGCTTCGCGCATGGCGATGCAGGCCTACCTGGCCACCGCCGGGCGCGAGAAGATCGGCTTCACGGTGGCGAGCCGCAAGGCCGACGGCACGCCGACCTACGTGGGCGGCCTGCGCGGACTGGTGGAGCGCAACACGATGCGCTACTTTCTCGCGTTCGACGCCTACTTCGCATCGCTTGCCCAGCCGCCGGCGCAACAGCAGGAGTTCCGGCTGAAGTATTGGATCACTGCCGTCGAGGGCTATGGCCCGCAGCTTCACGAAGCCGATGAAGCCGTGTACCTGGAGATGAAACGCGCCGAGCTCAACCGCTGACGGCACCCGGTTGCGACAGCAGCCGCTGCCGCACGAGGCCGATATGGCTGCGCAGCGCGTACAGCTCGTCGGCATACGACAGCGGCACGCTGATCTGCCCCACGCGCTGCTCGATGCCGTCGAGCTCGCCGAGCAGATCGGCCAGAGGCCGCTCGCCGATCGCGCCCTCTACCGTGCGCAGCTGGCCGTACCAGCGGAAGATGCGCGAGCGAATGCGAAACTCGTACAGCGGCGGCACCACGCGCGACAGCGGGATCAGCACCGCGACGATCGAGATCAGCACCACCCACATGCGATCGACCAGGTTGGCCAGCCAGAACGGCAGGTAGCGCTGCAACAGCGGCGGGCCGTCCTTGAAGAAACGCTCGGCCTCGTCGGCCAGGGGGAGTTCGGTGTTGCGCGTGTTCGGGAAATCGCCCTTGCGCTGGAACCAGCCGGCGCCGCCGTGCACCTGGTGCGCGGCCTGCACGAACAGCTGCACCAGCGCGGGATGCGTGTCCTTGCGCGCGACGAGCATCGCGGTGGGCGCCACCAGGTGCACGTCGGCGCCCGGTCGGTCGGCCGCGAGATCGACGATGCCGCGCGGCAGCACCACCGGACTCAGGAACGCGAATCGCCGCGCGTAGGCCTCGCTCTGCGCGAAGTCGAACAGCTTCACGCCTGGCGTGCGCAGCAGCATCTGCACCATCAGCGATTCGGGTGCCGAGGCGAACACCAGCGCATCGAGGCTGCCGTCGAGCAGCTCGACCACGGCCGGCGTCTGCTCGCGCGGCAGCAGCGTGAGCGTCTTGGGGTCCAGCGCATTGGCCTCGAACAGGCGCTGCATCAGCTGCGGCACGCCGCTGCCCGGCGTGCCCACGCTGACGCGCCAGCCCGGCAGCTGCGCCAGGCTGCTCAGCGTGGGCGTCTTGAGCAGGCGCTGCGCCGCATCCTCGCGGTAGAACAACCATACCGGCTCGTAGAACAGGCTGCCGAGCGAGACCAGGTCTTCGTCGCGTGCGTCGGCATTGCCGGATTCCTCGCCGCCGCCCTGCACGAAGGCGATGTCCACGCCCGAGCCCGGATCGCGCAACAGCGCCAGGTTTTCCGCCGCGCCATGGGTGCCTCGCTGCACCACGCGGATGCCGTCGCGCGCCAGGGCCTTGGCATAACGCGCACCGAACTCCGCATAGTCGCTGCGCTCCTGCCCGGTGGCCAGCGTCACCTGCTTCGGCGGTGCGGGGTCGAGCAGCCAGTAGGCCAGCAGCAGCAACGCGAGCGCCAGCAG
>JAEUPI010000269.1 GCA_016790175.1 Burkholderiaceae bacterium
GCGGCGCGATCGGTCACGTCGGCCCGCTCGAACACCGGCGTCTCGTGCATCAGCTGCTGCAACCGATCGAGCACCGTCGGCGAACTGTTGGCGAAGTTGTCGAGGCCGACGACGTCGTAGCCGGCTTCGCGCAACGCGATCCAAGTGTGCGAGCCGATGTAGCCGGTGGCCCCGGTGAGCAGGATGCGCGCCATGCGCTCGATGATAGTGGTGCCCTCCAGGGGCTCGGCCCGTCGATCGAGGGGTGCCGCCTAGAATCCCTCGCCATGCTGCAAAACCTGCAAAGCCTGCTCGTACCCGCGGTCCTCGAGCGGCTCGTGCTGGTGGTCAACCACGTGCTCGGGGCGGAGCCGGCGGCCACCGCCCGGCTCGTGCCGCACAGCGGCCGCACGATCGAACTCGAGCTTCAGGGCTGGCCGTCGCTGCTGCCGCGCTTGCCGCGCCTGCAGTGGCGCATCACGCCGGCGGGCCTGCTGGAATGGGGCGGCATGGAGCCGCTCGCCGCCGCCGACCTCGGCGTGCGTGTCGACGCCGCCAACCCGGCGCTGCTCTTCGCGCGCGCTCTGGCGGGCGAACCGCCACGCCTCGCGATCGCGGGCGACGCGCAGCTCGCCACCGACATCCAGTGGCTGGTCGACAACCTGCGCTGGGACGTCGAAGCCGATCTCGAGCGGCTGTTCGGCCCGGTGGTGGCGGCCCAGCTCGGCCGCATGGGCTCGGCCCTGGCCCGCGGGTTGCGCGGCCTGGCGCGCGGCGCCGTCGAGCGCGCGTCGCGCGCATCATGAGACGTCTCGCGCGCCTGATCTTCATCGTCTACACCCTGCTGCGCTTCGGCGTGGACGAGGTGGCGTTGTCGGGGTTCCGGCAGCGCTGGGTTCGCGCGATCGCCCGCGTGGTCACTGTCGGCCGCCGCTTCGACGAGCCGCGGGGCGCACGCTTGCGCCAGGCACTCGAACGGCTGGGGCCGATCTTCGTCAAGTTCGGCCAGGTGCTGTCCACCCGCCGCGACCTGCTGCCGCTGGACGTGGCCGACGAACTCGCCAGGCTGCAGGACCGCGTGCCGCCCTTTCCCGGGCAGCAGGCGATCGCGCTGGTCGAACGCGCGTTCGGCAAGCCGATCACGGAACTGTTCGAGAGCTTCGACGCCGAGCCGGTGGCCAGCGCCTCGATCGCGCAGGTGCACTTCGCCACGTTGAAGGGTGGACGAGAGGTCGCGGTGAAGGTGCTTCGCCCCGGCATGCTCGCCTCGATCGACAGCGATATCAACCTGCTGCACACGCTGGCGCGCTGGGCCGAGCGGGTGTGGGTCGAATCCAAGCGGCTGAAGCCACGCGAGGTGGTGGCCGAGTTCGACAACTATCTGCACGACGAACTCGACCTCGTGCGCGAGGCCGCCAACGCCGCGCAGCTGCGTCGCAACATGGCGCCGCTGAATCTGCTGATCGTGCCGGAGATGGTGTGGGAGCTGTGTACCACCAACGTGATCGTGATGGAGCGCATGAAGGGCGTGCCGATCAGCCAGATCGACCGCCTGCGCGCCGCCGGCGTGGACATCAAGAAGCTCGCGCGCGACGGCGTGACGATCTTCTTCACCCAGGTGTTTCGCGACGGCTTCTTCCATGCCGACATGCACCCCGGCAACATCCAGGTCAGCGTCGAGCCGGCCACGCTGGGGCGCTACATCGCGCTCGACTTCGGCATCATCGGCACGCTCACCGAGTTCGACAAGGAATACCTGGCACAGAACTTCCTCGCCTTCTTCCAGCGCGACTACAAGCGCGTGGCCGAACTGCACGTCGAAAGCGGCTGGGTGCCACCGACCACGCGGGTCGACGCGCTCGAGAGCGCGATCCGCGCGGTCTGCGAGCCGCACTTCGACCGGCCGCTGAAGGACATCTCGCTCGGCCAGGTGCTGATGCGGCTGTTCCAGACGTCGCGGCGCTTCAACGTCGAGATCCAGCCGCAGCTGGTGCTGCTGCAGAAGACCCTGCTCAACATCGAAGGGCTGGGCCGGCAGCTCGACCCCGACCTCGACCTCTGGACGACGGCCAAGCCCTTCCTCGAGCGCTGGATGAACGAGCAGGTCGGCTGGCGTGGCCTGCTGGAGCGTCTGAAGCACGAGGCGCCGCGCTACGCGCAGATGCTGCCCGAACTGCCGCGTCTGGTGCATCAGGCGCTCGCCGCACGCGCCGCGTCGGAGCCTGCCGCAATGCATGCGCTGCTTGCCGAGCAGCGACGCACCAACAAGCTGCTGCAGGGGCTGATCTACGGCACGCTCGGCTTCGTGGCGGGCCTGCTGGCGATGCAGTTGTTCCTGATCTGGCGCCGCTGAACGCCCACCCCGACGCTACACTTCGCGCCGCAATCGTTGGGTGCGCCGGGAGTGCCGCATGCTCGTGACCTTCGTCGTCCTCTATCTGCTCGTGACGATCGGCATCGGGCTGCTCGCCGCCCGGCGCGTGCACGGCGCCAAGGATTACCTCGTT
>JAEUPI010000272.1 GCA_016790175.1 Burkholderiaceae bacterium
ACCGGCCCGCTGGAGCCGACGAACCGGCCCTATGCGCTGGCCAAGATCGCGGGCGTCGAGATGTGCTGGAGCTACAACCGCCAGTACGGCACGAAGTTCCTGACCGCGATGCCGACGAATCTCTACGGCCCCGGCGACAACTACCACCCGCAGAACAGTCACGTGATCCCGGCGCTGCTGCGCAAGTTCCATGAGGCCAAGCTGCGCGGCGAGCGCTGCGTCACCGTCTGGGGCAGCGGCACGCCACGCCGCGAGTTCATGTACAGCGACGACATGGCCGACGCCTGCGTGCATCTGATGAACCTGCCCGACGAGCGCTTCGACGCCTTGCTCGGTTCCGACGAGTCGATCAGCGGCCGCTTCGAACCACCTCTGGTGAACATCGGCGTCGGCGAGGACGTCACGATCGCCGAACTGGCGAGCCTGGTCCGCGAGGTGACCGCTTTCACCGGCGACATCGTCTACGACGCGAGCAAGCCCGACGGCACGCCGCGCAAGCTGCTGGATGTCTCGCGCCTGGCTTCCGCAGGCTGGCGCGCACGCACGCCGCTGCGCGACGGGCTGCAACGCGCCTATCGCGACTTCATCGCTTCCGAGGCCTTGCGCCAGGCGGCCTGAGTCCCGCCGCGGCCGAGGATCATCCAGCCCGCCATCAACGAGTCGCAGAGGTTCACCCGACATGCTCATCGACGCGCGACAGTGCACGGATGCCACGGTGGCCGACGCCACCGTGTGCATCATCGGCGCCGGCGCTGCCGGCATCACCATGGCGCTGGAGTTCGAGCGACAGGGCATCGATACCGTCGTCCTCGAGAGCGGCGGCACCAGGCCCGACGAGCGCACGATGGACCTTTACCGCGGCGAGAACGTCGGCATCCCGTACGAATTCGGCGACGGCATGCGCAGCCGCTTCCTCGGCGGCGGCAGCAACTGCTGGGGCGGCTGGTGCCGCCCGCTGGACCCGGAGGACTTCGAATCGCGCGACTGGGTCCCGCACAGCGGCTGGCCGTTCGGCGCCGGCGAACTGGCCCCCTACTACGACCGCGCGCACGACGTGCTCAAGCTCGGCCCACGCAACTTCGACATCGAACAATGGGTGCGCGCCATCGGACGGCACGACGTGCGGCGCATGCCGCTGCCCAGCGGCAACGTGCTGGACGGCATGTCGCAGTTCAGCCTGCCGATGCGGTTCGGCAAGTACTACCGGCGCCAGCTGAAGCGGGCACGGCATCTGCGCGTCTTCCTCCATGCCAACGTGGTGGACATCGAGTGCGATGCCGACGTGCGCCAGGTGCGCAGCGTGCATGCGCGCACGCTGACCGGCAAACGCCTCTCGGTGCGTGCCCGCTATGTCGTGCTCGCCTGCGGCGGCATCGAGAACGCACGCGTGCTGCTGGCCTGCAACCGGCAGCGAAGCGCCGGGCTGGGCAATGGGCAGGATCTGGTCGGCCGCTTCTTCATGGACCATCCGCGGCTGCTGTCGGGCAAGCTGACGCTGAAGGAGGGCTGGCGCCGCAACAAGCTGTACGACGCCATGTACCACTACCTGAACCGCGACGTGCGGGCCTTCGGCACGCACATGGCGGCGCAGCTGACGTTGGCTCATGCCGTGCAGCGACGCGAGCATCTGCTCAACGCACGCGTGTGGTTCGCGTCGATCTTCCCCGGCGAGGAGACGGCCGCGGCCGAGGCGCTCGTGCGCATGAAGTTCCGCCTGCACGGCAAGGTGGATCCGTTGCACAGCTTCTTCGGTGATCTGGCCACCATCGCGGGCGAGCCATTCAATGCGATGAACTTCATCGCGGCGCGCCAGCTACGGCCGGTCGGCTTCCTGAAAGAGATGCATTTCCAGATGATCACGCAGGCGCGGCTGCAGATGATCTGCGAGCCGCAGCCCGACCCTGACAGCCGCGTGATGCTGGCCGAGGCGCGCGACGCGCTGGGCATGCCACGGGCGCGGGTGAACTGGCGGCTCGGCGATGCCGTGAAGCACACCTTCGACCGCACACTGGCCCTTGTGGGTCAGGAGCTGCGCGACGCCGGCATCGCCGACGTGGCGCTCGACGAGCCGCTCGCGGGCCGCGAGTGGCCGGCGCAACTGGAAGGCACCTGGCACCACATGGGCACCACGCGCATGCACGACTCGCCGCGTCAGGGCGTGGTCGACCGCCACTGCCGCGTGCACGACCTCGGCAACCTCTATGTCGCCGGCAGTTCGGTGTTCCCGACCGCGGGCGCGAACTTCCCGACTTTCACGCTGGTCGCACTGGCGCTTCGCCTCGCGGACCATCTCGCGAAGCTGCAGGCGTCGGCCGACGCGACTGCGACGACCGGTGCCACAGCACCGCGCGCGGACGGCGTGACGAGCGCACCGGCGCCCGCACCGGACGCTGAAACCGCGGGCGCCTGACTCGGCACCATCGGCTCTCCGCGATCCGAACGACCTTCGTCACTGCTCTTCACGATGCGCATCGCCCTCGTCGGCCCCTTCAGCGGCGGCTCGCTCGCCGCAGGCTTTCCTGCGCTGGCCGACGGCAGCCTGCCGCTCGGCTATCCGGGTGCGCCGCTGATGACCACGCTGGCCCGCGCGCTGGTCGATCGTGGACACGAAGTGGCGGCGATCTCCACCTGCTACACGTCGCCGGTGGCCGCGCTGGAGCCGTTTCGCCATTGGGAGCGGCGCCCCGGACGCGAGATCGATGTCTATTTCTGCCCGCAGCGGCCGCACTCGTTTCGCAGCGGCGGCGGACGCTGCGGCCGCGCGGTCGACGCCTTCCGCTTCGAGCGCGAGGGACTGCGCGCCGCGATCGACCACTTCCGACCCGAGCTGATCCACGCACACTGGACCTACGAGTTCGTCTGGGCCGCTCTGGCGAGCGGCGTGCCGACGCTGGCCACCGCGCACGATTCGCCGGCCAAGGTGTTGCGCTACATGCCGAACCTCTATCGGCTGGTGCGCTACGCGATGGCGCGACACGTGATCGCGCGCTGCACACACCTGACGGCGGTGTCGCCCGACCTGGAACGCGACATCCGCCGCTGGGCGCCGCGGCCGATTGCGGTAGTGGCCAATCCGATCGCCGAGGCGATGTTCGACGCGCCCGGCTGCCCGCCCCCGGCGTTCGACAGCCGGCGCCTGGTGATGGCGCTCAACGGCTGGGTGCAGTTGAAGAACGGCGCCAAGGCACTGCGCGCGTTCCAGCTGGCCCGTCGAAGCGACGAGCGGCTGCGGCTGGTGTGCTTCGGTGCCGACTACGAGAGCGGTGGTGCCGCGCAGCGCTGGGCCGCTGCCAACGGGTGCGCCGACGCCGTGGAGTTCCGCGGTCCGACGCCGCACGCGGCGATGATGGAAGAGTTCCGGCGCAGCATGGCGCTGCTGCATCCGTCGCGCCTGGAGGCCTGCAGCATGTCGATCGGCGAGGCCATGAGCCTGGGCCTGCCGGTCATCGCGGGCGAGACGACCGGCGGCGTCGCCTGGCAGCTCGACAGCGGCCGCGCCGGCATGCTGGTCGACATCAACGATCCGGCATCGATGGCGCGGGCGATCACCGCGCTGGCGGCCGACCGCTCGGCCTGGGCACGGATCTCCGCCGCCGGTCGCACGCGCGCGCGCGAGTTGTTCAGGCTGGAGACGATCGTCGATGCGTATCTCGGTCTGTACGACGGCCTGCGCCGTGACTCCCCGCAGCGCTGGATGGCGGCGACATCGACCCCGTGACTGCATGGACCATCCCTCGATCGCGTGGGCGGCGTTCGCGACATCGGCCGTCGACACGACAGCTCATGGGTTAACTTCAACGGTCAGGCGAAGTCCGGATCATGCCGCCGATTTCCCCTGCACGAAGACTTCACCCCTAGGGCGCCCCGGATCCCTGCAACCTTCCACCCGTCGACGCCGGTCATCGACATGAGCTCCGTGCTGACTTCGAGCACAACCAGCGACGTGCGAGCGAGCTCTCGTGCGACGATGCATCTGCCGTACGTGCATCGCGCACGGGCCGTCGCGATCGTCTGGATCGTCGCGATGCATTGCGTCGGCGCGCTGGACTGGTCGAGCAACCAGCGCCTGTATCGCTTTCTCGTGGAACTGTTTCAGGGCTCGACGGTGCTGTTCTTCATGATCTCGGGCTACCTGTTCCAGCACCTGAGCGATCGCTTCGATTACGCCGGCTACCTCGGCAAGAAATTCCGCAACGTGATCCTGCCCTACCTCGTGGTCAGCACGCCGGGCATCCTGCTGCTGCTGACCAAACCGGAGTTCGCGATCGACAACCCGGAGCTCGCGCATGCCGCGTGGTGGGTCAAGGCGCTGTTCCTGTATTTCTACGGCGGCGCACAACTGAACCATGTGTTGTGGTTCGTGGCCATCGTCGCGATCTACTACCTCCTTGCACCGGTGTTCGTCCATGTCCTGCGCCACCCGCGCTGGTTCGTCGTGTTGCTGGTCCTGCTGCCGATCTCGCTGCTCGCGCATCGCAGTTCCACGCAGAAGTACCACCACTTGCAGCTGGCGCTGTACTTCCTGTCCGCCTACATGAGCGGCATGGCGGCAGGCCTGTACGCCGAGCGCACCCTGGCCTTCGTCAACCGACACATCGGCGCCTTCGTGGCCGTCTTCGTCGCCCTCTTCGCCGGGCACCTGATGTTCACCGACTATGTGGGCAGCTATGTCGACGAGATCTTCTCGACCAGCAATGGGTTGATCGATTGGATCTTCCTGCAGAAGTTCGTGTTGTTCTTCGTGCTGATCGGCCTGCTTCGTCGACTGGACGCGAAACGCATGGCCGCCGTCGACTACCTGGCCACGATCAGCTTCGCCATCTACTTCCTGCACATCTACGTGCTGCATGTCTACAGCCATTTCGTGCACTGGACGCAGTACCCCGGCTCGATGGCCAGCCTCGGCGTGCTGCTGGTGCTGTCACTGGGCGGCAGTGTGGCGATCGCCACCGCGAGCCGGCAATTGTTCGGCCGCAACAGTCGCATGCTGATCGGGGCATGAGCGAGAGCAGATCCATGAAGACCGACTCCCTGGCCTCCGCAACCGAGCTTGGCAAGAACAGCCCTGCGCCGAGCCCGTCCGGCGCGGCGCCGTCGAGCGCGCTGATCGGCGGCCTGCCGATCACGCAGTGTTCGCGCGACGACGTGCTGCGGCGCATGGACGACGTCATTTCTCGCCGCGACGTCGGGCACTACATCTCCATCACCAACACCGAGTCGATGTACCACGGCCTGCGCGACGCGCAGCACGGTGCGCACATCCGCGACGCCGATTTCTCTTTGTGCGACGGCGTGGGCGTGATTGCCGCCGGCCTTGCCTGGGGCCACCGTATCCAGCGCTACAACGGCCCTGTGCTGCAGCTCGATGCGACGCAGTACGGCCAGAGCCGGCGCTGGCGGCACTTCTACTACGGCGGCAAGGAAGGCGTGGCCGACGAGATGGCGCGCCGTCTCAAGGTCCAGTTCCCGGATCTCATCGTCTGCGGCACCTACTGCCCGCCCTTTCGCGATCTCTCACCCGAGGAGGACGAGCAGGTCGTGCGCATGATCAACGATACGCAGCCCGACATCGTGTGGGTGGGCCTCGGCCTGCTCAAACAGGAGCGCTGGATCCAGCAGCATCTGCATCGCGTGAGCGCGCCGTGGATGGTCGGCGTCGGTGCGGCGTTCGACTACCACGCCGGCACCGTGCCCTGGGCCCCGCCGCTGCTGCGCCGGCTCGGCCTGGAGTGGGTGTTCCGCCTGATCATCCAGCCCAAGCTGCGCGCCAGGCGCTACTGGTGGTCGCTCGTGTTCGTTCTCGAGTCCGTGTGGCGCGGCCTCACGGGCTTGCACTTCGCGCGCAAGCGGCCGACCTGATGACCACTGCCCGCAATGGCGGCCGGGCGCTCGCGCTCCACCAAACCCAACAGCCATCCTTGGAGTTTCCGTGATTCGAATCGGCATGATCGGACTGGGCAAGATGGGCATCTCCCATCTGGCCATCGTCAGATCCCACCCGCAGGTGGATCTCGTCGCCGCGTGCGACAGCAACGGCTACCTGACCGACGTGCTGACCAAGCACGCCGGGCTGAAATGCCATGACGACCTCGACACCATGCTGGCCAGGGAGCAGCTCGATGCGGTGGTCGTGTCCACGCCCTCCAAGCTGCACGCGGGCATGGTGGAGAAGCTGCTGAACAAGGGCATCCACGTCTTCTGCGAGAAGCCCTTCGTGCTCGACGTGCGCGACGGCGAGCGGCTGATCGCGCTGGCCGATCGAAAGGGGCTGGTCACGCAGGTGGGCTACCACTACCGGTTCGTCGGCGCGTTCCAGGAGGCCGCGCGCATCGTTCGCAGCGGCGCGCTCGGCGAGATCCACCATGTGCGCGCCGAGGCCTACGGCCCGGTCGTGCTGCGCCCCAAGGGCGGCACCTGGCGCACGGCCAAGAACGAAGGCGGCGGTGCGCTGTACGACTACGCCTGCCACGCGATCGATACCGTGGGCATGGTGTTCGACGTTCCGAATGCGGTGGGCGGCGTGATCGTGAACCGCCTGTTCTCGCGCGACGTGGAAGACGAGATCTACTGCACGATGCGATTCGCGGGTGGCGCCAGCGGACAGCTGTCGGTGAACTGGAGCGACGAGAGCTATCGCAAGATGTCGACCCGCCTGACCGTGTGGGGCAAGAACGGCCGGCTCAACGCCGATCGGCAAGAGTGCCAGGTGTTCCTGCGCGAGCCGCACCCGTCGCGCCCGGACCTGCCCAAGGGCTGGTCGGTGCGCTACACGACCGACTTGACCGACGAGGTCTGGTACTACCTGCGCGGCGAGGAGTACTCGGCGCAGATCGACCATTTCGTGCAGCGGGTGGCCGAGCGGCGACTCGAAGGGGTGAACACCTTCGCCTCGGCCGTGGCGACCGACCGCGTGGTCGCGATGATCCGCGCCGCCGAACTCGGCGACAGCGCGTGGACGGGCGCCGGGTCCGCGGCCGAGTTGCCGCAGGCACCGACACGACCCGGCTTCTGGGACCGCTTGCTGGGCCGCGAGACGGCGGGAGCACGTTGATGAGCAACAACTCAGGACATCCGATGGATCGGGTGCTGTTCGGCGACAACCAGTTCTTCGGCGTGAACCACATGTCGGAGGAAAAGGCGCGCGCGCAACAGATGCGCTTCCAGGACCTGCAATCCGTGATCGACGTGCTCGACGCGGCGTACCAGGAGGGCATCCGGACCTTCATGTGCACCACGCACGACCGTGTGGGCGAGATCTGCGACCACTTTCGCGCGAACCGCGCGAAGTATCCGGACTATGTGTTCTATCCGTGCATGCCCTATGCCCACAAGTACGCCAATGCCGTGACGGAGCACGGCATGGTCGATGCGCTGCGCATGTTCCTGCCCGACGATGGCGCGCTCGGCGCGATGGTCAAGGGTGGCGTGGCACTGGCCAACAAGGACGTGCGGACGATCATGCAGCTGCTGGTCGATGCCGAGATGAAGATGTTCCACGGCCTGTCGACGCCGGTGATCTTCATCCAGAACGTCGTGACCGACCTGTTGCTCGGCATCGGCATGAAGGATGCGCTGCGCTTCTTTGCCGACCATGTGCGCGAGAAGTACAACGCCGAGCCGGGCTTCATAACGATGAACCTGCCCCGGCTGCTCGACGTGCTCGACGAGCTGAAGATCGACAATCCGATCGTCTGCGCCAACATCAACAAGATCGGGTTCCGCATGTGCGGCGGCATCGAGGCCTACGAGAAGACCATCGCCACGCGCCGCTTCCGCCCGATCGCGATGTCGGTGCTGGCCTCGGGCGCGCTGTCACCGAAGGAGGCGATCGACTACGTCTGCCGCCAGCCGAAGATCGAGTCGATCGTGTTCGGCGCGTCCAGCCGCGGCAACATCCGCCAGACCAAGGCGCTGATCGACGAACTCACCGTGGCGGCCTGAGCGGCACGGCAGGCGGTACCCGCCCGGGGCTCATGCTGGGTCGGTCGTCGCCTGCGGCGCCGACTCCACTGCGGTGCTCACGTCGAAGGTCGCGCCGCCGAACTCACTTCGCTCACTTCGTTCGCTGCGTTCAAACAACGTCGGCGAGTCAG
>JAEUPI010000279.1 GCA_016790175.1 Burkholderiaceae bacterium
CACGCGGCTGCATCCGGCCACGCTGGCGGTGAGCAAGCAGCTGCTGCCGGTGTACGACAAGCCGATGATCTACTACCCGCTGAGCACGCTGATGCTGGCGGGCATTCGCGACGTGCTCGTGATCAGCACGCCGCAGGACACCCCGCGCTTCCACGCCCTGCTCGGCGACGGTGCCCAGTGGGGCATGAGTCTGAGCTACTGCGTGCAACCCAGCCCCGACGGCCTGGCCCAGGCGTTCATTCTCGGACGGCAGTTCGTGGGCGGTGTGCCGAGCGCGCTGGTGCTCGGCGACAACATCTTCTATGGCCACGACCTGCAGCGCCTGCTTGCCAGCGCCGCGGGGCGCCGCACCGGAGCCACTGTTTTCGCCTACCACGTGCACGACCCGGAGAGGTATGGCGTGGTGGAGTTCAACGCGGCCAAGCGCGCCCTCTCGATCGAGGAAAAGCCGAAAGCGCCCAAGAGCCACTATGCGGTCACGGGCCTGTACTTCTACGACGAGCAGGTGTGCGACATCGCCGCGTCGATCAAGCCCAGCGCGCGCGGCGAGCTGGAAATCACCGAAGTCAATGCGCGGTACCTGGCGCAAGGTCAGCTCGAGGTGGAGATCATGGGCCGGGGCTATGCGTGGCTGGATACGGGCACGCATGACAGTCTGATGGAGGCGAGCCAGTTCATCGCGACGCTGGAGAAGCGGCAAGGGCTGAAGGTGGCATGCCCGGAGGAGTTGGCATTTCGCAATGGCTGGATCGACGCCAGCCAGCTCCGCATGCTCGCGCAGCCGATGGCGAAGAACGGTTACGGTCAATATTTGCTGAAGCTGCTGGCGGAGCAGATCTACTGATCATGAAGGTCGTTCCCACCCCATTGGCCGGCGTGCTGATTCTCGAGCCCAAGGTGTACGGCGACGAACGCGGGTACTTCTTCGAAAGCTTCAATCAGCGCGTGTTTGACGCGGCGGTGGGTCGGCATGTGGCATTCGTACAGGACAACCAATCGCGATCGGAGCGCGGCGTATTGCGCGGGCTGCACTATCAGATGCCGCCGCATGCGCAAGGCAAATTGGTGCGCGTAACCAGTGGCAGCGTGTTCGACGTAGCCGTCGACATGCGTCGTAGCAGTGCGACCTTCGGTCGCTGGGCAGGCACCGTCCTGACCGCCGCGGAGCATCGCCAGCTGTGGATCCCCGCCGGCTTCGGTCACGGCTTCTTGGTACTGAGCGAAGCAGCGGACTTTCTCTATAAGACCACTGACTATTACTCGCCAGCTGCAGAGAAGTCGGTACGGTGGGACGATCCCCAGCTGGCCATCGCCTGGCCCGATCCGGGGGTACCGATCCGCTTGTCAGAAAAGGACCGGGCAGCGCCGCCGATCGCCCAAGCCGTGACATTCGACTGATCACCGGGGGGCAGATGGTTTTGGTCAACGCAGTATCAGCTACACTGCGTTCACAGCGTGAACATACTCCTCCATGCCGCCTGCCTCGCAGTCCACTGATGTCGATACCGCGCGCGCGCTCGGCGCAATGCGCCTACTGGCCGAGCGCCCGGAACTCTCGCAGCGCGAGCTGTCGCATGAGCTCGGATTGAGCCTTGGCAAGACCCACTACGTGCTGCACTCGCTACTCGACAAAGGACTTGTCAAGATCCGCAACTTTCGGCGCAACGACAACAAGCTCGCCTACGCCTACCTGCTGACGCCCAAGGGCGTCAGGGAGAAACTGAGATTGACGCGCCGCTTTCTAGCCCGGAAGGAGGCGGAGTTCGAACTGCTGCAAGCCACTATCGCGCAGTTGCGCAACGAGGTCCTTGTGGGTGACGACAAGGAATCAGTTGAATCTGACCTATCGTCGAGGCCGTGACATGATCAACTTCGCTATCGTCGGCTGCGGTCGGATCGCCAAGCGGCACGCCGAATTGCTGGGTACAGGGCAGATCAAAGGCGCCAGGTTGGCCGCCGTCTGCGACACCGACGCGACGCGTGTCGACACTTACGCAACGCGTTACAGCGTGCCGGGCCACCTTTCGCTCGACTCCATGCTCGCGCAGAGCGACATCGACGTCGTATCGGTGCTGACGCCGAGCGGCATGCACGCCGAACACGCAGTTCGGGTCGCCGCGTCTGGCCGCCACGTGGTAGTCGAGAAGCCGATGGCGCTCACACTGGAAGATGCGGACGCGATGATCCGTGCGGCAGACACAGCCGGCGTGCGCCTGTTCGTGGTGAAGCAAAACCGTTTCAACGTGCCGGTGGTCAAGGCCCGTGCAGCGCTCGACGCCGGCCGCTTCGGGCAGCTGGTGCTCGGCACCGTGCGCGTACGTTGGTGTCGCGAGCAGGCCTACTACGATCAGGACACGTGGCGCGGCACGTGGCACATGGACGGTGGCGTGATCGCCAACCAGGCGAGCCACCATGTCGACATGCTCGGCTGGTTCATGGGCCCCGTCCGGAGCGTCCACGCACGTTGCGCGCGCGCCTTGGTCGACATCGAGGCCGAGGACACGGCCGTCGCGACGCTGCGTTTCAGCAACGGCGCGCTGGGCGTGATTGAAGCCACCGGCGCCACCCGTCCGAAAGATCTCGAAGGTTCGCTGTCAGTGCTCGGCGCCGGCGGCGCGGTTGAAATCGGGGGTTTCGCCGTCAACAAGATTCGTCACTGGCAGTTCGTTCGGCCGCACGCCGAGGATGCGGAGGTGATGGAGCGTTTTTCCGTCAATCCCCCGAACGTCTACGGTTTCGGCCACCAGGCCTACTACGAACATGTCGTCGCCTGCCTGCGTGACGGCGTCGACGCGCTGGTCGATGGCCACGAAGGGCGCTCCAGTCTGGAGCTCGTCGCAGCGATCTACGAGTCGATGGCAAGCGGCTGCGAGGTGACTTTGCCGCTGAAGGTCCGATACAGCCGCTTGGGTCGCGGGTGAGTGTCATGGCGGAACCGACGTTGCTGCAAAGCTGTGTGCGCGAAGTGTGCTGCGGAACCGGCGTCAAGATCGTCGAGCCAGCCAATGTCTACGAGTGCACGCTCGGCGACGACTGCTTTGTCGGTCCGTTCACCGAGATCCAGCGCGGGGTGATCATCGGCGCGCGCAGCAAGGTGCAGTCGCACTCCTTCGTCTGCGAGCTTGTGACCATCGGCGAGGATTGCGTCGTTGCACATGGCGTGATGTTCGTGAACGACACATTCCGTAGCGGCGGCCCAGCACGCGGGCGTCGCGATCTTTGGCGCAGTACGACAATCGGTAATCGGGTGTCGATCGGCTCTCACGCGACGATCCTCCCGGTGAACATCTGTGACGACGTCGTAATCGGGGCCGGAGCCGTAGTCACACGTGATATCACCACGCCCGGTACCTATGCCGGCAATCCTGCTTGTCTCCTGCGCCCATTGCCGTCCCGCGCCGGTTTCGCCATCGACCAAGGCAGAGCATGAGCCCATCGCCCACAGTCGCGGTTCCGTTCGCCGACCTCCACGCGCAGTACCTCGGGATTCGCGACGCGATAGACGCCGCCATCGCTGAGGTGATTCGTACCTCGGCTTTCATCCGCGGTCCATTCGTCACACGTTTCGAGGAGCAGTTCGCCGAGGTTGTGGGCATTCCGCATTGCGTGTCGTGCGCCAACGGCACCGACTCGCTGTACATCGCGATGCGCGCTCTCGGCGTCAATCCCGGTGACGAGGTGCTGGCGCCGGCGCACACCTGGATCTCGACGACCGAGACGATCACGCAGGCCGGCGCCAAGGTCGTGTTCTGCGACACGGACCCGGACACGTTCACGATCGACCCGGCGCAGGTCGCCGCGAAGCTGACGCCGCGAACGGTCGGTGTCGTCCCGGTACACCTGTACGGTCAGCCGGCCGACATGGACCCCATCATGGACCTCGCGCGCCGCCACGGCCTGTGGGTACTGGAGGACTGCGCCCAGGCCCACCTGGCGACCTACAAGGGACGCCAGGTCGGCAGCTTCGGCAACGCCGCGTCGTATTCTTTCTACCCGGGCAAGAACCTCGGTGCGATGGGCGATGCCGGCGCCATCGTCACGCACGATGCCGACTTGGCACGGCGCATGGCGATGTTCGCCCGCCACGGCGGCATCACGAAGGGCGACCATCAGATCGAGGGCATAAACAGCCGGCTCGACGGGCTGCAGGCCGCGGTGCTGTCGGTCAAGCTGCCGCACTTGGCTGGCTGGACCGCTCGGCGGCGCGAGATCGCCGCAGAGTACGGCCGGCTGCTGGCCGGCATTCCGGGACTGACGCTGCCGCAGGTGGCCACCGCGCGCGAACCGGTCTGGCACTTGTACGTCGTGCAGCACGAGCAGCGCGACGCACTGGCCGCGCACTTGGCGTCGCGCGGCATCCAGACGGTGATCAACTACCCGGTCGCGCTGCCGTTCTTGCCGGCGTATGCGCACCACGGCCATCGCAGCGCCGATTTTCCGGTCGCGTTCCACCATCAGTCGCGCATTCTGTCGCTGCCGATCTTCCCGGAAATCACACTCGAACAGATGCGGATCGTGGCCGCCGCCATCGCCGAGTTCGCCGACCTGTCCCCGGGCCGCAACTGAGCAGCCATGCCATGCTGAGTGACCAATCGATTCTCGTCACCGGCGGCACCGGATCGTTCGGCCGCGCGTTCGTCCGCACCGTGCTGCAGCGCTACCCGGGCGTCAAGCGGCTCGTCGTCTACTCGCGCGACGAGCTCAAACAGTTCGAGATGAGCCAGGCCTACTCGGACCAGCAGTACTCCGGCCTGCGCTACTTCATCGGTGACATCCGCGACGAGTCTCGGCTGCGCCGCGCGCTCGAAGGCATCGACATCGTCGTGCACGCCGCGGCGCTTAAGCAGGTGCCGGCGGCAGAATACAACCCGTTCGAGTGCATCAAGACCAACGTGCTCGGTGCGCAGAACCTGATCGAGGCCTGCCTCGACAGCAGTGTCAGGACGGTGGTCGCGCTTTCGACCGACAAGGCCGCGGCGCCGATCAACCTGTACGGCGCCACCAAGCTGTGCTCGGACAAGCTGTTCGTCGCTGCCAACAAAGTCAAGGGCAGCCGCAATCTGCGCTTCAGCGTCGTGCGCTACGGCAACGTGATGGGCAGCCGCGGGTCGGTGATTCCGTTCTTCAAGCAGCGCAAGGCCAGTGGTGTGCTGCCGATAACCGACCCGGCGATGACCCGCTTCAACATCTCGCTCGACGAAGGCGTCGATATGGTGCTGTCGGCGATCGAGCGTGCGATCGGTGGCGAGATCCTGGTGCCGAAGATCCCGAGCTATCGCGTCGTCGATGTCGCCACCGCGATCGGCCCCGAGTGCCGGCAGGAGATCGTCGGCATCCGACCCGGCGAGAAGATCCACGAGGAGATGATCACCGCCAGCGACAGCCTGAACACCGTCGACCTCGGACGCTACTACGCGATCCTACCGTCGGCCGACGCGGAACTGCGCGCCGCCTATCTGGCGCGCGGCGGGGTTCGCGAAGTGCCTGCCGGCTTTGCCTACGACTCGGGCAGCAATCCCGACTTTCTGACGGTCGAGCAGTTGCGCAGGCTGATCGCCGAGCACGTCGAATGAGCATGTCGACCGCGACGATTCCTTACGGCCACCAGTCGATCTCCGACGACGATGTTGCCGCGGTCGTCGCGGTGCTGCGTTCGGACTTCCTGACGCAAGGGCCGGTCGGTCCGCGCTTCGAAGCCGCGATCGCGCAGGCCTGCGGTGCGGCGCACGGCGTCGCCGTCAACAGCGCGACCGCGGCGCTGCACGTCGCCTGCCTAGCGCTCGACGTCGGCCCGGGCAGCCTGGTCTGGACCAGCCCGAACACGTTCCTGGCTAGCGCCAACTGCGCACGCTACTGCGGCGCCGGTATCGACTTCGTCGACATCGATCCGCACAGCCACAACCTCTGCCCGCAGGCCCTGCGCACCAAGCTCGAGGCGGCACGCGCCGCTGGGCGCCCCCTTCCAGACGTCGTGATACCGGTGCACTTCGCCGGCCAGCCGTGCGAGATGGCGGCGATCCACGCGCTCGGGCAAGAGTTCGGCTTCCGCATCATCGAAGACGCCTCGCATGCGATCGGCGCGCGCTTCGGCGACTCGCGCATCGGCGACTGTCGCTACAGCGACATCGTCGTGTTCAGCTTCCACCCGGTGAAGATCATCACCACGGCCGAAGGCGGCATGGCGCTGACGCAGGACGCGAAGCTGGCGCGGCGCATGGGGCGGCTGCGCTCGCACGGCATGACACGCGATCCGGCCGAGATGGTCGCGCCGACCCACGGCGCCTGGTACTACGAGCAGATCGAGCTCGGCTTCAATTACCGGATGACCGAACTGCAGGCGGCTCTCGGCCTGTCGCAGCTGCAGCGGTTGGAGCCGTGGATCGAACGCCGGCACCGGCTGGCCGACACCTACGACCGCGAACTCGCCGCGCTGCCGCTGCAACTGCCGCAGCGGCGCGCCGACCGCTTCAGCGCGCTGCACCTGTACGTCGTGCTCGTCGACGACGGCGCACCGCTTGACCGCGCGGCGCTGTTCGCGCGGATGCGCGAGGCCGGCGTCGGCGTCAACGTGCACTACATCCCGGTGCATCTGCAGCCCGACTACCGCCGGCTCGGTTTTGCCGCCGGCGACTTTCCGCGCGCAGAAGCGTACTACCAGCGCGCGATCAGCCTGCCGATGTATGCCGCGCTGACTGATCCGGACCAGCAACGGGTCATCAACCTGCTGCGGGCGGCGCTGACGTGAACGCTGTTGCCGTCATCCCGGCGCGCGGCGGCAGCAAGCGGATCCCGCGCAAGAACATCAGGCCGTTCGCCGGCCGGCCGATGATCGCCTGGTCGATCGACGCAGCGCGGGCCAGCGGCTGCTTCGAGCGCATCGTCGTCTCGACCGACGATGCCGAGGTCGCCGAGGTCGCGAGAGCGGCCGGCGCCGATGTGCCGTTCGTGCGTCCCACCGCGCTTGCCGACGACCACGCGGCTACGGTGCCGGTGATCGGCCACGCGGTGCGCTGGCTGCGCGACCACGACGCCGGCGCGGCGCAGCAGGTCTGCTGCATCTATGCGACCGCGCCACTGCTCGAGGCCGACGACCTGCGGCAGGCGCGCGCGCTGCTGCAGCAGCCCGGCACGGACTACGTGTTCGGCGCGACGACGTTCGCCTTTCCGGTGCAGCGCGCGCTGGTGCGCAACGCCCGCGGCTTGATCGAGCCGCTGAATCCGGCTCTGATCGGCTGCCGCTCACAGGACCTGCCCGAGACATTCCACGACGCCGGCATGTTCTATTGGGGCTTCGCCGACGCGTTCGCGGCCGAACGCCCGATCTTCGGCCCGGCGTCGCGCGCCTGGATGCTGCCTCGCCACCGCGTGCAGGACATCGACACCCCCGAAGACTGGACACGCGCCGAACTCTTGTTCAAAGCCTACAAGGACCTGTATCCCCGATGAGCACGCCCCCCCCCGAGTCGCCGCGCTACCGTACCGAACAGGAGGCCTTCTGGGCTGGCAGCTTCGGTAACGACTACATCGCGCGCAACGAAGGCAGCCAGCTGCTGGCATCGAACCTGCACTTCTTCTCGCAGGCGCTGCGCAGCGCCGGGCGCATCGGGTCGTGCGTCGAGTTCGGCGCCAACATTGGGATGAACCTGCGCGCGCTGCAGTTGCTTTACCCGCAGCTCGAGGCCACCGGCATCGAGATCAACGCCGAGGCCGCACGCCAGCTGGCCGACCTAGTCGGCGCCGAGCGCGTATTCAACGGTTCGATCTTCGACTACCCGGTCCGGCAGCAAGCCGAACTGGTGCTGATCAAGGGCGTGCTGATCCACATCAACCCCGAGATGCTGCCGGCCACCTATGTCAAGCTGGTCGAGGCCTCGAGTCGCTACGTGCTGGTCTGCGAGTACTACAACCCGGCGCCGGTTGCGATCGCCTACCGCGGCCACAGCGACCGCCTGTTCAAACGCGACTTCGCCGGCGAAATGATGCGCGCGCACCCAGAGTTGCGACTCGTCGACTACGGCTTCGCATACCACCTCGACACGGCGTTCCCGCAGGACGACATCACCTGGTTCCTGATGGAGAAGGCGGGCTGACCATGCTGAAGTACTGCACGCGGTGCGTGATGCCGCACACCAAGCCCGACCTGCATCTCGACGATGACGGCGTCTGCAACGCCTGCCGCGCCTACGAGTCGCGCCAGCGCGTCGACTGGGCGGCGCGGCGCAGCGAGCTGTTGACGTTGCTCGAGCGCTATCGCCAGAGCGGCACCAACTGGGATTGCATCGTCCCCGTCAGCGGCGGCAAGGACAGCACATACCAAGTGATCCGCATGATGCAGCTGGGCCTGAACCCGCTGTGCGTCACCGCGACGACTTGCGACCTGAGCGCGATCGGACGCCGCAACATCCAGAACATCAAACACCTCGGCGTCGACTATGTCGAGTTCTCGCCGAACCCGCTGGTGCGCGCCAAGCTCAATCGCATCGGCCTGACCGAGGTCGGCGACATCTCGTGGCCCGAGCACGTCGGCATCTTTACGATCCCGGTGCGCGCCGCGGTGCAGTTCAACGTGCCGCTGATCGTCTGGGGCGAGAACTCGCAGAATGAGTACGGCGGCCCGGCCGCGGCGGCCGGCGACAACGTGCTGACGCGGCGCTGGCTCGAGGAGTTCGGCGGCCTGCTCGGCCTGCGCGTCAGCGACCTGCCGGCGACCTACGGCATCGAGCCGCGGCATCTGCTGCCGTACCAGTACCCAAGCGACGAGGAACTGCAGCGCGTCGGCGTCACCGGCCTGTTCCTCGGCCACTACCTCCCCTGGGACGGTCTGTCGAACGCGCTGATAGCCCAGGCCAACGGCTTCGAGAGCTACAACGGCATCGTCGAAGGCTCGATGGTCAACTACGAGAACCTCGACAACCACCAGACCGGCATCCACGACTACTTTAAGTTCCTGAAGTTCGGCTTCTCGCGCGCCACCGACATCGCGTGCCTGCATGTGCGCCGCGAGCGCATCTCGCGCGAGGATGCGCTCGGCATCGTGCGCCGACTCGACGGCAGGTTCCCGTGGTCGTACCTCGGCAAACCGCTGGCCGAGATCCTCGATCCGCTGGACATGAGCGTCGACGAATTCGTCAAGGTCTGCGACCGCTTCACGAACAAGAAGATCTTCCAGCGCGACACCTCCGGTGCGCTGCTGAAAGACATGCACGGCAACCTGCAAAAGCTCAACCACGACAACGCGTGATGGCCACCCGGGTCGGCATCGTCAACTACGGCATGGGAAACCTCGGATCCGTTCGCAGGGCCTTCGAGGACCTCGGCGCTGATGTCGTCGTCGCCGACCGGCCGTCCGCACTCGACGCTGCCGATCGGCTGGTGCTGCCGGGGGTCGGCGCGTTCTCGCAGGGCATGCAGCGCCTGCGCGACGGCGGCTGGTGCGACGCGCTGCACTCGTTGGTGCACGAACGGCAACGGCCCCTGCTCGGCATCTGCCTGGGCATGCAGATGCTGGCTAGCGCCGGCGACGAAGGCGGCGACGAGGCCGGACTCGGGCTGATCGCCGGCCGCGTGCGGCGAATCGACGCGCTCGGCTGCACGCTGCGCATCCCGCACGTAGGCTGGAACGACGTGCGCTTCGACGCCGGTGAGCCGCTGTTCGCCGGCGTGCCGGACGGCGCTGACTTCTACTTCGTCCATAGCTATGCGCTCGACGCCGAAAATGAGCACGACGTCGTCGCGCGCACCAACTACGGCGTTCCGGTGGTCGCGGCAGTCCGACACGGCCATGTCTTCGGCACCCAGTTCCACCCAGAGAAGAGCTCGCGCTGCGGCCGTCGGCTGCTGCGCAACTTCATCGACATCGCGCCATGCTGAAGGTCCGGGTCATCCCGACACTGCTGTGGAAGGACTTCGGTCTCGTCAAGGGCGTTGCCTTCAACAGCTGGCGCCGTGTCGGCTCGGTGATGCCGGCGATCAAGGTCTATAACGCGCGCGACGTCGACGAGCTGGTCCTGCTCGACATCACCGCGACGTGCCAGCAGAACGAGCCCGATCACGACTCGGTGGCCGACTTCGCCGACGAATGCAGTGTGCCGCTGACAGTCGGCGGCGGCATCGCCAGCCTCGAACAGATCATCGCGCTGCTGCAGGCAGGCGCCGACAAGGTTTCGCTGAACAGCAGCGCCTACCGTGAGCCGGCGCTGGTCGATCGCGCCGCGGCGCGCTTCGGCGCGCAGTGTGTCGTGGCGTCGATCGACGTGCGTCGCATCGCCGACGGCAGGTTGGAGTGCTTCAGCCACGCTGGCAGCGAGCCGACCGGGCGCGATCCGGTCGCGTGGGCGTGCGAGCTCGCAGACCGCGGAGCCGGCGAGATCCTGCTGACGTCGATCGACCGGGACGGCACGATGCGGGGATTCGACATCGATCTCGTCGCCAGCGTTGCCGCCGCGGTACCGGTGCCGGTAATCGCCTCAGGTGGTGCCGGCACCTACTCACACGTGGTCGAGGCCGTCGTGCAAGCTGGAGCATCGGCGGTCGCGGCGGCCAGCATGTTCCATTTCACCGAACAGACACCGGCCGGCGCCAAGCAAGCGCTGCACGACGCGGGCGTCGCGGTTCGGCGTTCTGCACCTGCAGCGTGAGCCACACACCGCGCCCATTGATCGCACTGCGTGCTGATGCGTCGGCAAGCATCGGCGTCGGCCACATCAAGCGCAGCGTCTCGCTGGCGAAGGCGCTGCAGGCCGCGGGCTGCGAAACGTTGCTGCTGTCGCGGCCCAGCGACGTCGCGCACGCGATCGCCACGCCGGCCGGCGTTCGGCACGCCATGCTTACCGGACTAGCTGCCGGCGACATCGGCAACGATGATGCCAGCGCCGACGCCCGCGCGACGATAGACGCATTGCGCGGCCTCGCGCCGGCGTGGGTGATCGTCGACCACTACTCGCTGGGGGCCGACTGGCACCGCGCGGTGGCTGACGCCCTTGGCACGCGCATCGGCGTCATCGACGACCTTGGCAACCGTACGCTCGCCACCGAGCTGCTAATCGACCACAACCTCGACACCGACCACCGGACCAAATACGCCGCCTGCTTGGACCAAGGCGCCACGACAGCAATGCTATGCGGGCCGCGCTTCGCGCTTCTCGGCCCGGCATTCGCTGATGCCGCACCGAACGCGATCGAGCACCCCGTCCGGAGCATTGGCATCTTCGTTGGCGGCGCCGACGCGGCCGGCATCAGCATCGCTGCGGCCGAAGGCTGCCGCACGCACGCCGGCTTCACTGGTTTGATCGAGATCGCTACCACGCGCTTCAACCCGCAGTTGACCGCACTGCGTGCGTGGTGCGAAGCCGACGCGGCCGCGTCGTTGAGCGTCGACCAGCCCGATCTGGCGGCGTTCTTCGGCCGCCATGGCCTGCACGTCGGCGCCGGCGGCGGCGCGACGTGGGAGCGATGCCGCGTCGGTGCGCCAACCCTGGCGCTGTGCTGCGCCGCCAACCAGCTGGCGGTGATTCCGACACTCGCCGCTATCGGCGTGGTCGCGACTCCGACGCCGACACATGCGCTGGATGCCGCGTCGATCGGCCGCGCCGTTGCCTGTCTCCTGGGTGACGCGGCGCAGCGCCATTCGATGGCCGAACGCTCACGCGCGCTGGTCGACGGCCGTGGAGCGCAACGCGTGGCCGTGTTCCTCAATGCCAGCGCGCTGCAGGCGCGCCGGGCCAGCCAAGCCGACGCCGGGCTGGCGCATCGCTGGCGCAATCACCGCACTACGCGCGAAGCGTCGAGCGACACCCGCGAGATCGACTGGGCGACGCACAACGCGTGGTGGCAGGCGTCGCTGGCGCGCGACGATCGCCTGATGCTCATCGGCAGCGTCGGCAGCATCGATGTCGGCGTCATCCGCTTCGACCTCCCGGCCGACGGTCGGGCGGCCGAAGTTTCGCTGTACCTCGACCCAGCGCTGCATGGGCTGGGGCTCGGCGGCCGGCTGTTGAGCGCGGGCGAACGCGAACTCCACGCGCTGCACCCTGCCGCCGTGTCAGCCGGTGTCGACGCAACGGTGCGCGCCGACAACGCCGCTTCGCAGCGCATGTTCTCGGCTGCCGGCTACACACGCTGCGGCGACACGGTCTGGCACAAGGCAGACGTCACCAACAACGTCGCCGGAGCCTCTGCCGCGAAGGACTTCGCATGATCAAGATCGGAAATCGCGAGATCGGTGCGCAGCAACGGCCGTACCTGATCGCCGAGATGTCGGGCAACCACAACCACTCGCTCGACCGCGCTTTGCAGATCGTCGACGCGGCAGCTGCCGCGGGTGCCGATGCGATCAAGCTGCAGACCTACACCGCGGAGACAATGACACTTAACCTGCGACGCCCCGGTTTCGTGATCGACGATCCGAACAGCTTGTGGACCGGCCGCCAGCTGTATGAACTGTACGACGAGGCACACACACCGTGGGAGTGGCATGCGCCGATCATTGAACGAGCGCGCCGCCACGGCCTGCACTGCTTCAGTACGCCGTTCGACGATACGGCGGTCGACTTTCTTGAAACCCTCGACGTACCGGCCCACAAGATCGCGTCCTTCGAGTGCACAGACCTGCCGCTGATCCGCAAAGTGGCCGGCACCGGCAAGCCGATGATCATTTCGACCGGAATGGCCACGCTCGGCGAGATCGACGAGGCGGTGCGCACCGCACACGCCTCAGGCTGCCGCCAAATCGTGCTGCTGAAGTGCACCAGCACCTATCCGGCGACACCCGACAGCACCAACGTGCGCACTGTTGCGCACCTGCGGCAGGCCTTCGGAGAAGACGATCTGCAGCAACAGCAGGGGCTCAGCGTCGAAGTCGGGCTTTCGGACCACACGATGGGTTGCGGCGCCGCGATCGCCGCGGTGGCGCTGGGTGCGGTCCTGATCGAAAAACACTTCACATTGGCGCGCGCAGATGGCGGCGTCGATTCGACGTTTTCGTTGGAGCCGGCCGAGTTCGCGCTGCTGCGAAGCGAGTCTGAGCGCGCCTGGCAAAGCCTCGGGCGCGTCACCTATGGCGGCACGGCGGCCGAGGAGAAATCACGCGCCTTCCGACGCAGCCTGTACGTCGCCGCTGCAATGAAGGCCGGCGAGGCGTTTACGCCGGCCAACCTGCGTATCGTGCGCCCCGGCTTCGGATTGCCGCCGAAGTTCTACGACACGCTTCTGGGCAAACGCATCAACCGCGATGCCGAGGCCGGCACCGCCTTGAGCTGGGATCTGCTGGCGTGATCTCGCGTTCCGGCGATGGCGGCCTGCTGCACAAGCTGGGCGCCAACTCGGCCATCTACGCGGCGACGAACCTGCTGCAGAAGGGCGCATCGTTCCTGCTGCTCCCGCTGTACACGCGCTATCTTGACCCCAGTGCGTTCGGTGTGCTAGCCGTCGTGACCTCGATCAACGGCCTACTGGCGATCACGTTCACGCTGTCGTTGACGTCGGCGGTCACGCGTTTCTATTTCGAACACCGCGACGATTCCGCGCTGATGGCCGAGTTCTGGGGCAGTATCTTGATGTTCATCATGCTGCTTTCGCTGACACTCGGTGGCCTGCTGCTGGCCGTTGGCGACATGCTGCTTGCGCCCCTGGCGCAAGGCGTTGCGTTTTGGCCATTCCTCGCGCTCGGAGTGCTGGCTACTCTGTTCCAGCCAATCTTCACGACTTTCCTGACATTGCTGCAGACGCGCAACGAGGCCAGCAGCTTCGCGCTAGTCTCCCTTGCCCATTTTGCCCTGACCACCGCGCTGACGGTTGCGCTCGTCGTGCTGCTTGGTTGGGGCGTCATCGGCGCTCTGACAGCAACTCTGATCGGCGCGGCGGTATTCTTCTGTGTCGCGTTGTGGATGTTGCGCGAGCACGTCAGGCCGTGCCTCAAGTGGCGCCATCTGCGCGAAGCGCTCTCATACAGCCTACCGCAGTTGCCGCACACGGTGGCCGGTCAGTTGTCGGCGGTGACCGACCGGTTGGTGCTGAACGCGCGGCTGGGCACAAGCGCGGCCGGGCTCTATTCGGTTGGCGCGATGCTCGCAATGGCGATCGAGGTCGCCGCGCAGAGCGTCAACCGCGCCTATGTGCCGTTGGGCATGGAGGCCCTGAAGCGCCGCACGCCGCAGGACCTGGCGCAGCTGCGCGGCATCGGCGCGCTGGTCGTGGCGACGTTTTGTCTGCTCGGCGTCACTGTTGCGGCATTCAGCAGCGATCTGATCGCGCTGTTCGCGGCGCCGGCATTCGCGGCGGCGGTCGCTGTCGTCCCGATACTGGTGTTCGTCGGCGTTGCGTCGGCGATCTACTACCTCTTCGTCAACGTGCTGTTCTATGACCGTGCAGCGACCAAGCTGATTCCGCTGGGCACGTTGACTGCGGCCGGTTTCAACGTCGTGCTGGTAATGTTGCTGGTGCCGCCGTTCGGGCTGATCGGCGCGGCAGCAGCGACATTGTTGGCGCAATGCGTCGCGACGCTACTGACTGCCGTACTCGGCAAGCGCTTCGATCCGGTGGCGTGGGACTACCCCCGCTATGCGGTCGCCTTTGTTGGATCGCTGGCTTTGGCGCTTTGGATCGGGAGCCGCGAGTTCCAGAACTCAGCCATCGCGCTGACGGTCAAGCTGGCGGCCGTCGGCGGCGCGGCGGCCGTTCTCGGAACGCTCTTCTGGAGACGCCCCCTGATATTCGGAAGTGCAGTTGTGTGCCTACTGCGTCGCCGCTTTGCAGCAGCCGCGGCCCTGTTCACGACCAACGACGCTGAGGTGGCGACATGACGACCCGTCGCATCGCGACGGCGGCCGACGTGCTGGACGCCATCAATCATCTCGAGCGCCATTACCCGGTACAGCAGTGGCACGCCGGCGACGTTGATCTGTGGCCGGCATATCGCGTGCGTCTGTTCATGAATGCCACGCTGGCCTTACTCGCACAGGCACCGGTGCCGCATCCCGCACGCCGTCTGGCCGCGCTGGCAGGCCGCGGATTGCGTGCGCTGTTGCAAGTGCCGCTGGCGGCGCTGCGCGACAGGCGCATGAACGACCGACCGCAACCCGGCCATGCGGCCGTCTTCCTCAGTGACGGATTGTCGTTCACGCGCCAGCAAGGGCGCTGGGTTGACCGCGTGATCGATCCACTGGTGCTGGCGCTGCAGCAGCGCGGCCAGGCCTGCCTGAAGCTGACGCCGCTGGCGGCGGTGCACGTGCCACGGCTCCTGCCATCGATGCTGGTCCAGCCAGCGATCGACCGGCTCAAGCTGCTGGCCCGTTGGCGGCCTCTGCATGACACTGATCTACCGGGGTTCGACGCCTTGCAGATCGAAGCGCAGCTGCGCCTAGGTGAGCCGAATGTGCCGTCGCGCGACTGGCTGCTGCTTCAGGCGCGCCGCATGCACGCGCTGGCAGCGTGGTTCGCGGCGCTATTGCGCACCAGCGGCGCGACGTGGGCCTTCGTCAACAACTACTACTCGATCGAAGGCATGGCCTTCGTCGTCGCTGCACGTCGGGGCGGCTTGCGCTCGGCAGACCTGCAGCATGGCCTGCAGGGTGAGCACCACGGCGCCTACGGCCGCTGGGCCGCAGTGCCAGCGGTCGGCTACACGACATTACCCGACGAGTTCTGGGTCTGGAGCCGCGACGAGGCCGACGCCATCGACCGCTGGCGCGGCGAGTGCGCCTGCCATGTACCGCGCATCAGCGGCAACCCTTGGCGCGAGCGCTGGCTCGACGACCGCGATCCGCAGGTTGCTGAGCAGATAGAAAATGCCCGTGCGATGCGCGCGCCGTCGCCAGCGGTGCAGGTGCTGGTCAGTTTGGCCTGGGGCTTGGCCGATGAGGAAACCGACAAGATCTTGCGGGCCGCCGAGCTGGCAGGGCGCGGCGTCGGCTGGTGGTGGCGACTGCATCCGGTGGAAGCGCATCGCGCGGCCGAGTTCGCCGCACGACTGCGTCGCCACGGATTGCCGGCCGAACATGTGCAAGCGGTCACTGACGCGCCGCTGTTCGCTCTGATCCGCGCCGCCGATGTGGTGGTTGCGCATTCATCGACCGTGATCCAGGAGGCCACACTGTTTGGCGTGCCAGCGGTAGTCACCAGCGACTACGGCGCCGAGATCTACGCGGCGCTTGTCGACGCTGGCCGCGCCGTGCGCGCCACCGACGACGCCGCGATCGCTGCGGCGGTGGCGGCGCTGCCGGCGCGACCACCGTTGCCAAGGGCACCGGCGATCGCCGACATGGACGGTCTAGCGCGCCTGCTCGACAGCCTTCGCCTGCCCCCGGCCGCGGCCCTACGGAGCGCAACACGATGATCGCGATCGTCGACTACAACATGGGCAACCTCGGTTCGATCAAGAACATGTTGCGCAAGCTCGGCTTCGACGCGGAAGTCACTGCAGACGCGGCGCGCATAACCGCGGCGAGCAAGCTGATCCTGCCGGGGGTCGGTTCGTTCGACGCCGGCATGCACAATCTGCAGGCTAGCGGCTTGCGACCGGTACTCGAGGAGCGTGTGGTCGCCGTCGGCGTGCCTATGCTCGGCATTTGTCTCGGCATGCAGCTGATGACTGACCGCAGTGCCGAAGGCAAGCTGCCCGGCCTGGGCTGGATCGCCGGCGAGGCGCTGCGCTTCGAGCCCGGCAAGGCCGCGCTGAAGGTGCCGCACATGGGTTGGAACCATGTCACGCGACGGCGACCTTCGCCGCTGACTGACGAGTTGCCCGATGACTCGCGCTTCTACTTCGTGCACTCATATCGCGTGATGTGTCGCGACGACGGCGACGTTTTGCTGTCAACGAAGTACGGCATTGATTTCCACAGCGCGTTCCACAAAGGTAACGTCTGGGGCGTGCAGTTTCACCCCGAGAAGAGCCATCGCTTCGGTATGCAGCTACTGCGCAACTTCGCCGAGCGCTGCTGAGGACGACGACGATGCTGCAGATCCGAATCATCCCTTGCCTGCTGCTGCGCGGTGCCGGGCTTGTTAAGACCACGCGCTTCAAAGATCCGAAGTATGTCGGCGACCCGATCAACGCGATCAAGATATTTAACGACAAGGAGGTTGACGAGCTTGTGCTGCTCGACATCAGCGCGTCGCGCGAACGACGCGGCCCGGCGTTCACGGTGATCGAGGAAGTCGCCGGCGAATGCTTCATGCCGCTGGCATACGGCGGCGGCATCGCCAGCGTTGAAGACGCGCGGCGCATCCTCAAACTCGGTGTCGAGAAGGTCATCTTCAACACTACCGCGTGGCGGCGACCCGAGGTCCTGAGCGACGCATCGCGCGAGTTCGGCGCGCAGGCGGTGGTAGCGTCGATCGACGTCCGACGCAAGCTGTTCGGCGGCTACGAAGTGGTGATCGATGGCGGCAGCAAGGGCACCGGCGTCGACCCTGTTGACCACGCGCTGCGCATGCAGGATGCCGGCGCCGGCGAGATCTTCCTGACCTCGGTCGATCGCGACGGCACCATGAAAGGCTACGATGCCGAGATGGTCGCGCGCGTCACGGCGGCGGTTGGTTTGCCCGTCATCGCCAGTGGCGGCGCCGGCTCGTTGAGCGACTTCAAGCAAGTCGTCAGCAAGGGCGGCGCAGCGGCTGCATCGGCGGGCGCGATGTTCGTGTTCCACGGCCCGCACCGTGCGGTGCTGATCACATATCCACCGCGCGCCGAACTCGAACGGGAGCTCGGCATTGTCTAAGCATCCCGCACCATGCCTGTCGTCGCCGGCCGCCGGAACGTCGCGGCACGTCAGCGGGCCGACGGTGGCTGACGCCGGCAGGGCGCTGCTGTTGACCACGCTGGCGTACTACTGGCTCTACCTGTACCTGCGCGTGCTGCTGCCTCCACCTGACGAAGCGGCCGGTTCGTACCTGGTGGTGGTGGTGCCGGTAGCAATGGCGGTCTGCGCTGGCGTGCTTCTACACTGGGCCGATCCGCGACCGCAGTGGCGCACGCCGCAGATCTTGCTGCTGGCGTTCATCGGCGTCGCTGCGCTGGTGTCGTTGACGCGCGGTGACGACGCCACCCTGCGCAGCGCTGGGCTGCTTGCGCTGGCCGCGCTTTGGCTCGGCGGCAACGCGACCGGTGCGCTGTCGGTGCGCACGTTAAACGTCTTCTTCGTGCTCTCGATTGTCTTCGGCGGGCTGTGGTTCCTGCTGGGCTTGAGCGACTACGGCCTGCTGCCGGGTCAGTACACCGAAGGTGCTGACCGCAGCATCGAATGGCGCGTGTCGCTGTTCCCTTTCGTGCCGGAGAGCGGCTTCTTCGCACTTGTCGTGTTGCTGGCCAACCAGCTGCACCGGCGCGGCGCGATGCGCATGGTGACGTGCGGGCTGGCCGCCTACTTCGTGGTCTTTAGCGGCATGCGCTCGGCGCTGCTGGCGCTGCTGCTGGCCGAGGTCTACCTCTGGTGGTTCTCGCGCGGACGCCATTCGTTGGGCGTGCGCCGGACGCAACTGATTTCACTGCTAACGATGTTTGTGATGCTGGTAGTGCTCAGCAGCCTGACGGCAATTGCACCGGTGCTCCCCGAAGGTACGCTTGGAAACTATCTGTTCCGCACCGAGTCGTTCGAGGACAGCGAAGCCGCGCTCAGCCAGAGCGTCTACCGCGGCTGGCTGTGGGCGCAACACTTGCAGATGTTCGCATCGGCGCCACTGGCCGGTCTGGGCAGCTTCGACTTTCACGTCGTCGTCACCGAAAGCCTCATCGAAGGTAAGGAAGACACCGGTTCGGAGGCCTTCATCACCGGCTGGCTGGCGCGGTTGGGGTTGTGCTTCGCGCCGTTCCTGGTCTATCTGTGGTGGCTTTGCGGCCGCGCCGGCGGCGCACCGAGCGCGCTGCCCGGCGCCGTGTTCCTGGTGCTAGGCGTCGCTGCGCTTGCCTACGGCAGTTTCCTGGTTCCATACAACTTCATGTTCATCGTTTTGTTTGCGCTGCTGGCAAGCCGGCCAGCCGCACACCAACGCCGTACTTCACCGTGACGACGACAACCCCGCCTCTCCCCTACCAGCGCTGCGTGCGCTGCATCATGGACACCACCGATCCGGATATCACGTTCGATGACACTGGTGTCTGCAATCACTGCCGCCGCTACGACACGACGGCGCGCCAGCGGCTGATCCCGCCGGCCGAAAGCAAGGCGGCGCTGGATGACCTGGTCGCCGACGTCAAGCGTAGCGGCCAAGGCAAGCCGTACGACTGCATCATCGGCATCAGCGGTGGCGTCGACAGCACATACGTCGCGTGGCTGGTGAAGCAGCTCGGACTGCGTCCACTCGCCGTGCATCTCGACAACGGTTGGAACTCCGAGCTAGCGGTCGCCAACATCGAAAAGACATTGAAGATGCTTGGCATTGACCTCTACACGCACGTCATCGACTGGGAAGAGTTCAAGAACCTACAAACTTCGTTCCTGAAGGCGTCGACGCCCGACGGTGAGATACCCACTGATCACGCGATCTTCGCAATCCTGTATCGAGTGGCGGCCGAGCATGGCATCCGTCACGTGATCACCGGGACCAACGTCGCCACCGAGGCCGTGTTGCCGGAGAAGTGGGGTTACGGATACTTCGACTGGCGATACGTGAAGGACGTGCATCGCCGATTCGGCACTGTTCGGCTGTCGACCTACCCGCACTTTTCACTACTGACACTCGCCTACTACGTGTTTGTACGTCGAATCCGCTTGGTATCGATCCTCAACTACATCGAATACGACAAGAAGGAGGCGATGCAAGTGCTGCAGGACGAGCTCGGCTGGGTGTACTACGGCGGCAAGCACTACGAGTCCATCTATACGCGTTTCTACCAAGCGTACCTGCTACCGCGCAAGTTCGACATTGACAAGCGCAAGGCGCACCTCTCGACACTGATCTGTTCCGGGCAGATCACGCGCGAGCAGGCGCTCGCGAGCATGAACGAGCCTGTGTACCCCGAGCGCTTGCTGGAAGAGGATCGCGCCTACGCGGTGAAGAAGCTCGCACTGAGCGAAGAGCAGTTCGACGCCATCATGAAGTCGCCGAACAGGACCTTCCTCGACTACCGCACGAGTCACGGCATCTTCGAGTTCGCCAAGCGCTTGGTCAACGCAACACGCAGCCACATCGGATGAAGCCCCTGCGCGTCCTGTACCTTCACATGATCGGCCCGTTCGGCGGCGCCTCGCGCAGCCTGTTCGAGGCCGTGCGCGCCTTTCCGCCCGGCGAGGTGGAGGCGACATTCGTCACGCAGCGCGGCACTGTGCGCGACTTCTTCTCGCGAATCGGCCGGGTCATCGAGGCCCGCGGACTCACGCAGTTCGACAACACACGCTACAGCTACTACCGCGGCATGCGCTGGCTGGTCCTGTTGCGCGAGCTTGCCTACCTGCCCCCGACCGTTTGGGCGCTGCGCCGCGCGCGCCAGTTGTGCGGCGAGGTCGACCTGATCCACCTGAACGAGTTCACCGGACTGCTGGTGTTGCGTCTTGCGCGCCGCTGGTTCGACGCGCCGCCTGCGGTTGTCCACGTGCGCTCGGTGGCTCGCGACGACGCCCGATCGTGGCGCACGCGTTGGGTGAACCGCATGCTTGCGCGCGATGCCAAGGCGGTGGTGGCAATCGACGAGAACGTACGCGCCAGCCTCCCGCGACAGCTTCCGGTACAGGTGATCCACAACGCGTTCACGCCGAACGCAGCCGGTCCAGCCGACGTGGCATTCGAGGGGCGGCTGTCCGCCTTGCGGCCGGAATCGTTCAAGGTCGGGTTCGTCGGCAATCTGCTGCTCGTCAAGGGCATTCACGAGTTCGTCGAGGCAGCGCGCATCACGCGCGACCGCGGGCTCGACGTCGAGTTCATCGTGGTGGGCGACGACGCGCAGCCGTCGCGCGGACTGAAAGCACGCGTCCTGAAGCGGCTAGGACTGCGGCAGAACGTACGCGCCGAGGTCGAGGCTGCACTCGATCAGTATGTGTTGCGCGACCGCGTGCACCTCGCCGGCTTCACCGCCGACATTTCGCGCGCCTACCGCCACATGGATGTGCTGTGCTTCCCTTCGCACTACGACGCTCCCGGGCGACCAATCTTCGAGGCAGCATTCTTCGGTATCCCAAGCATTGTGGCGGTGCGCGATCCGAAGCCCGACACGCTGGTGCACGGCGAGACGGGCCTCGCTATCGCGCCGCGGTCTGCACTCGAGCTGGCCGACGCCATCGCGCGCATGGCCGCTGATCGCGGCGCGACGCGACGGATGGGCGAGGCCGCGCGCGCCATGGCGCAGCGCAACTTCGACGTCACGCGCAACGCTGCGTCGCTGCTGCAGCTGTATCGGCAGCTGACGAGCGTGCAGCGATGAGCCAGGCGGCCAAGCTCCTGCGATTCATGGCCATCTACGGCCCGGGCCGCACCATCTTCAAGGCGGCAGGCCGGATGCGCCTACCGATCGCATTGCCATCCCTGCCGCGACGGCGCGACGACATCGGCATCGTGGGCTGCGGGCAGTTCGCCTACGCAACCATTGGCTACTTCCTGCGCCGCGAGTTCGGACGCTGCGTACGCAGCTGCTACGACGTCGATGCCGCCGCGCAGGCTTCGCTGGCGCGCGCCCTGTCCGTGCCTGGCCGCCCAGCCAGCTTCGAACAGCAACTGGACGACGCCGGACTGAAGACCCTGTACATCGCGTCCAACCACGCCTCACATGCAGACTACGCGTCCCTGGCGCTGCAGCGGGGCATCGACGTATATGTCGAGAAGCCCATAGCCGTGCGCCACGATCAACTCGTGGCGCTGCTGCGGACCGCGCGCAGTCGTCGTGCGCGAATGTGGGCGGGCTACAACCGCCCGTTTGCCAGTGCAATCCTCACCTTGCGGCGCCAAATGCCGATCGATCCGACGGGCGGATTCACGCTCCAGTGCTTCGTGAGCGGCCATCGCATCGCGCCGGACCACTGGTATCGCCGGCCGGAGGAAGGCACCCGCATCTGCGGCAACGTGGGACACTGGCTCGACCTCATGGTACATGTGCTCGCATGGCGCGGCCTGCCCGATCGGCTCGACATTTCGCTCACCTGGGCCGACGAGCGCGAGCCGGACGACAACCTGGGCATCAACATCGCGAGTGACCGCGGCGACCTGGTCTCTGTGGTGCTCAGCTCGCGCAACGAACCGTTCGAAGGCATCAACGAGACGATCTGCGTGCAGCACGGCGAAACGACCTGCAAAATCGACGACTTCCGGCGACTTGTGCTGTGGCGTGGCGCGCAGCGGCTACGCCGCCGCTACTGGCCGAAGGACGTCGGGCACCGTCTGGCGATCTTGCAGCCCTTCCAGAATCGGGTCGTTCGCGATTGGCACGAGGTCGAGTTGTCGACCTTGTTGATGCTCCACATCGCGGAAATGGTGCGTGTGCGCCGACGCCAATCGTTCTTCTCGTTCCAAGACAGTTGGGCAACGCTCCGCCACGACATCGAAATCCCGTGAAGCAGCTTCTACAGAACCTGAAGTCCGGCGAGACCAGCGTCGTCGACGTGCCCTGCCCGGCTCCGCGCAGCGGCCATCTGCTGATCCGCACGATCCGCTCGCTGGTGTCGGCCGGGACCGAACGCATGCTGGTCGACTTCGGCAAGGCAGGCTGGATCGAAAAGGCTCGGCAGCAGCCCGACAAGGTGCGCATGGTGATTGACAAGATTCGCAGCGATGGGCTGGCTCCTACGCTCGATGCCGTGCGCAACAAACTCGATCAGCCACTGCCGCTGGGTTACTGCAACATCGGCGTGGTGGTCGGCGTCGGGCCCGGCGTGGCGGGCTTCGAAGTCGGAGATCGCGTCGCGTCGAATGGCCGGCATGCCGAGATGGTGAGTGTGCCGGCCAATCTGTGCGCCAAGGTACCCGATGACGTTCGCGACGACGACGCCGCCTTCACCGTGCTCGGTGCCATCGCGCTGCAGGGCATTCGCCTCGTGCAGCCGACCCTGGGCGAAACCGTTGTCGTGACCGGGCTCGGGCTCATCGGGCTGGTGGCCGTGCAGCTTTTGCGTGCGCACGGCTGCCGCGTGCTGGGCCTCGACTTCGACCCGTCGCGCCTGGACCAGGCGCGCGCATTCGGCGCCGAGGTCGTGGACCTCCGGACCGGCGCCGACCCGGTGGTGGCGGCACAGACGTGCTCGCGCGGCCGCGGCGCCGACGCCGTGCTGATCACGGCGTCCACGAAAAGCAACGAGCCCATGCACCAAGCCGCGCAGATGTGCCGCAAGCGCGGGCGCATCGTGCTCGTGGGCGTGACGGGCCTCGAATTGTCACGCGCCGACTTCTATGAGAAGGAATTGACCTTCCAGGTGAGTTGTTCATACGGCCCGGGCCGCTACGACCCGACCTATGAGGACAAGGGCGTGGACTATCCAATCGGCTTCGTGCGCTGGACTGAGCAGCGCAACTTCGAGGCCGTGCTCGACCTGCTGGCCGAGGGGCGGCTCGACGTGGCGCCTTTGATCACACACCGGTTCGACATCGCTGCGGCGCACCAGGCCTATGCCGTGGTGGGTGGCAGCGAGCCATCGTTGGGCATCGTCCTGCAATATGGCGAACCCGATGCCGCGCGGGCGTCGTACTCCCGTACCGTCGAATTGCCAACGAGGTCACCTGCTGCGACGCCGAGCGCCGGCGCACCACGCATCAGCGTTGTCGGCGCGGGCAACTACGCCGGTGCGATGCTGATTCCGGCGTTGATACGCGCTGGCGCGATACCGGTGCAGATCGCGTCGGCCAGCGGCGCGAACGGCGTTCATCTGGGACGCAAGTTCGGCTTCACCCGCGCCACCACTGACACGACGGCGCTGCTGACCGATCCAGGCTGCGACGCCGTTGTAGTCGCCACTCGGCATGACTCGCACGCCGACTACGTGGTCAGGGCGCTGGCGGCGGGCAAGCACGTGTATGTCGAGAAACCACTGGCATTGACTCGGGAGGATGTTGACCGTATCGCAGGCGCGTCTGCTGCGGCGCCAGACCGCGTGGTGATGGTTGGGTTCAATCGACGCTTCGCGCCGCACATCGAGCGTGTCCGGCAGCTGCTGGCCGGAGTTTCTGGCCCCAAGGTGTTCGTGATGACCGTCAATGCCGGCGCGATCCCGTCACAACACTGGACACAAGATCCTCAGGCCGGAGGCGGCCGTCTGGTCGGCGAGGGTTGCCACTTCGTCGACCTGCTGCGCTACCTCGCGGATGCACCAATTCAGTCGTTCGGGGTCACCCGCATGAAAGCCGCTCTACCTGACACGGTCAACGTCAGCTTGCAGTTCGATGACGGTTCCCTGGGCACACTGCACTATCTGGCGAACGGCAGCAAGGACTTTCCCAAGGAGCGACTCGAGATCTTCGCCGCAGGCCGTGTGCTGCAACTGGACAACTTCCGCCGCCTCGTCGGATTCGGCTGGCCGGGCTTTCGTAGCATGAATCTTTGGCGTCAGGACAAGGGGCAAGTGGCATGTGCCACGGCCTTTCTGCGAGCCATCCGATCCGGTGGCGCTTGGCCGATCGAGCCTGCGCAGCTGTTCGAGGTGGCGCGCGTCAGCATCGGTATCGAGGAGGCGGCGCGGCGATGAGCGCGACGGCAGGCCCGCGTATCGGATGCAGCGGAGAGGGCATCGCCGAGGCGCTGGAGCGCCTGCTAACTCGGTGAGCGTTGGCCTCGGTCGGCTCTGGCGCACTGTGCGCTGGCTCCGAGCGGGGCAGGTGTTCGCCCGGATGCGCTTTGCGGTCGTTCACCCTCAAGCCGACAATCGAGCGCCGCCGGCAGTTCGGGCGGCGGCGCGCGACTGGATTCATCCGCCCGAGCGCGAGGCCAGCCTGGTCGGACCGACGCGCTGGCGATTCTTGTCAGAGGAACACGATCTCGAGGATATCGGCTGGGACGCGCCGGATGTGGCCTTGCTGTGGCGCTACAACCAGCACTATTTCGATGATCTCAACGCAAAGGGTGCAGCAGCGCGATGTGAGTGGCATCGCGCCTTGCTGAACCGATGGCGCGACGAAAACCCCCCAGGTCGCGTTACGGCCTGGGCGCCGTACCCCACCAGCCTGCGCATCGTCAACTGGGTGAAGTGGTTTGTCGGTGGACAATCACCGGACCCAGCGTGGATGCAGAGCCTGGCGACGCAGGCTCGTTGGTTGGCGCGGCGAATTGAGTGGCATCTCTTGGGCAATCATCTTTTTGCCAACGCGAAGGCGCTGGTCTTCGCCGGTCTCTGGTTCCAGGGAACAGAAGCAGAGCAATGGCTCACGGCTGGCTTGGCCATCCTCGAGCGCGAATTGCCCGAACAGATCCTCGCCGATGGAGGTCAGTTCGAGCGCTCACCCATGTATCACGCGCTCGCACTGGAGGATGTTCTGGACCTGATCAATCTGATTCAGTCCAGGTCGGTATCTGACACAACGGCCAATCGCCTGCTTCCAGTATTACGACGGAACGCAGGCACAATGCTGCGCTGGTTGCGGTGCATGCTGCATCCGGGCGGCACGTTGGCACGCTTCAACGACAGCGCCGATGGCATCGGCCCTGCGCCGATCGCCATCGAGACGTATGCCGCGGCGCTGGGTGTCACTGCCGAGGCCGCTCCATCGCAAGGGGTTACTCTGTTGGAACCTAGCGGCTATGTGCGGATGGCTCGTGCCGACACGATCGCACTGCTCGACACCGCCCCGATCGGTCCCGACTACCTCCCCGGACATGCGCACGCGGACACCTTGAGCTTCGAGCTGGCGCTCGGTGGACGGGAGCTGATCGTCAATCGAGGCACCTCTGTCTACGGCACGGGTGAACGGCGGCAGATCGAACGCGGCACTTCGGCACACTCGACCGTACAGATCGGATGCCACGATTCATCGGAAGTCTGGGCGGGGTTTCGCGTCGGCCGGCGGGCCCGCGTGACTCGGCAGACGATCGACGGATGGTCGGTAGAGGCATCACACGACGGCTATGTGCACCTGCGCGGTTGCCCGATCCACCGACGTCGTTGGTCCCTTGAAGAAGACGGGATGCTCGTTGACGATACGGTCGATCCGGCGTCCATCGAAGAGGCCGTTGTGCGCTTTCATCTGGCTCCCGGTCTGGGACTGCAGGTTGACGGAAGCTGCTGGCGCGTCGAGGACTGCACTGGGGCAGTATTGGCTTCGATCTCGATCGAAGCGGGCGGCACAGGCAGCCGCGAGCAGTGGCTGCACGCCGAGCGATTCGGCCTGCTGGTGGCCGCTGAAACGCTGGTGGTTCCACTCGAGGCGAATCGACGCGCCCGCGTGCGGTGGCGCTGGTAGGTTCGATGCATATCCTCTTCCTCAGCGACAACTTCCCACCCGAGGTCAATGCTCCTTCGAGCCGCACGCACGAGCACTGCCGACAGTGGGCCGAGGCTGGTGAGCAGGTGACCGTGATCACCTGCGCGCCGAACTTTCCTCATGGACGTGTCTTTGACGGCTACCGCAACCGTCTGTGGCAGCAGGAAGTCGTCGACGGGATTCGCGTGATCCGGGTTTGGAGCTACGTCGCGGCAAACGAAGGATTCGCCAGACGCATCCTCGACTACATGAGTTACATGGTGATGGCCTTCATCGCCGGTGTACTCGTGCGTCGCGTCGATGTCGTCGTGGGAACGTCGCCGCAGTTCTTTACGGCAATAGCTGCTTGGGCCGTAGGCGCCGTCAAGCGCAAGCCCTTCGTCTTCGAGCTACGCGATTTGTGGCCTGAGTCGATCAAGGCCGTCGGCGCGATGAGGGAGTCGGCAGCCATCCACTGGCTCGAGCGACTTGAGCTGTTTCTCTACCGGCGTGCAGCGCGAGTCGTGTCGGTCACTCACTCGTTCCGCGATGCCCTTGTCCGGCGAGGAATCGATGGCGACAAGATCGACGTGGTCACGAATGGCGTCGACATGGAACGCTTCTCGCCCCGTCGCAAGGACGCCGATCTCCAAAGGGAACTCGGATTCGAAGGTTGCTTCGTCGCCGGCTACATCGGTACTCACGGCATGGCTCATGCGCTCGAGACCCTGCTGGCCGCGATGCACGCTCTGCAGCAACGGCTTGAAGGGGAAGACGTCCGGCTACTTCTGCTGGGCGATGGTGCGCGCAAGGCTGCGCTCAAGGCCGAAGCGGCCCGGCTGCGACTGTCGAACGTCAAATTCCTCGACACGGTGCCCAAAGACCAGGTCGTGCGCTACTGGTCGCTGCTCGACGTGTCGATCATTCATCTGCGTCGGACGGACCTGTTCTCAACGGTTATCCCGAGCAAGCTCTTCGAATGCATGGGCATGGGGATTCCGGTTCTGCACGGCGTAGCCGGCGAATCGGCAAGCATTGTTGAACGCGAACAAGCGGGACTCCTGTTCGAGCCTGAGAACGCCAATCAGCTCGTCGAAAGTATCCTGCGCCTGCGCGCCGACGCAAACCTGAGGCATCAACTTCGAGCGAACGGACTGGCCGCGGCGCGTCGCTACGACCGTCGCGCACTCGCCACCGCCATGCTCAGGTCATTGCGAAATGCGTGCCAACGATAGCCAGTCGACAGTCCCGCTCGCGTAGGCATGTGCGTCTTCCAGCGTCAGCTGCCTCTCGGGGCAACGCAGCGCATGACCTAGGCGATCGGCGAAACGTTCCAGCACCTGACGTTCCGGGGCGACTCGAACGCCACCATAGCCGGTGCATTGCCCGGCGCCACGAGTGATCGACGGCAGCGATGCGGATCTGAGTCGCAGGTCATTTTCCTGTCGCCGTGCTTCGCAACGACAATTCGCGCCGAACGATCGCCAGCCGGGCAAGGATGAGTCCATTGGTTCCGGTTATCAGCTGAAGCGCCGTCATTAGGCTCATCATCCTCGGTACGTCGCCCGCACGCTTCCCGGTCCGAGTCATTTGTCAAGAATCGAGCCTTCGATTCGAACCGCGGTGTGACAAATGTCCTCCTGCGAGGGCCCGACTCATTCGATTCTCTCGATCGTTTCGACGTGCGAGGCGTCGACAATTCTTCGGGTCCGTGGCATGGGCGGATACGAGGCAAAGTCCGTCCTTTCTACGGTACGCAGCATTCATGAACACCTCTTGCACTCAGCGCAGTTCAGTGGCTCTGCTCGCGTTGATTGCGGCAGGTTGCGGCGGCGGCGATGAATCCGACTCCCGTGCGCACCCCGCCGCCGAAGGCCAGGTGCAGATTCTGTCGGCATCTATGCCTACATGCTCCGATGCACGCGTTCACGACAACGGGACGGTCGTCTATGTCACGATCCCAGCAAGCTGCGAATTCGAGTCGCCGATCGAATTGACGTTAACTGTAGACCGCCACGCACCGCGCGATCACACAGTTAGGATCGAATCACCCGGCGTTGAGTCGGCGTTTGAGCCTGAAACCGGCCTGACGCGACGGGTCTCGGTATTTCGCCGTGGTACGTGGCGATCGCTGGACAACGGCGCCTCGTGGCGCTGGCGGGACGGCGCAGGGCTGTTGGCCAAGGACGGCGGCCTGTACCTCATGGGCGGCTGGAGCGGCGGCGTCGATATGAACAGCGACGTCTGGTTCACGCGCGACTTGTTGCATTGGATCGAGCGGACGCCCCGGGCGCCATGGAACGGCCGACATGGAGCGGGATGGGTCGTGCATGCTGATCGCCTGTGGGTTATCGGCGGCGATCTGTTCACCGACGTCTGGTCCTCGACTGACGGCAATGATTGGCGGCTCGAAACTCAGGCAGCCGCCTTCGGCGAACGATACACACCAATCGGGGCCTCGTTGAATGGACGACTTCTGATCTATGGCGGAATGGCTTGGGGACCGTCCCGCTGGTGCGCCTACATGCCGGAGTGCTTTGCCTATGGTTTCAACGATGTCTGGTCGTCGAATGACGGTGTGACATGGACCGCGGTCCAGCCTGCGGCACCATGGACGCCACGTGGCCTGATCCACGGATCGATCGTATTCAACGGCCGTACTTACATCATCGGCGGCGGCCTCAAGCTGGCCTCAACCAGCTCCGTATTGGCGGAAACAACCGCCGAGCATCACGACGTCTGGTCTTCTGACGACGGAGTGCATTGGCGGCAGGAGGCGGACGATGCGGGCTTCTCGCCGCGCACGCATCTGGCGACCCTCGGCACCGAGCACGGCTGCTACATAGCCGGAGGTTCGGTCATGTATCAACTCGCCGTGACGAACGAAGTCTACTTCGCGCCCGACTGTGTGCGCTTCCGCCTGCTGCCGGGCTATGAGCAACTCGGCGTTCGCCACGCGGCGTCGATCGCGCAGTTCAACGGTAGCATCGTGATCCTCGGCGGGCACGCGGACACGGCAGGCACGACGGTCTGGCAGTACTTCCCGGACATTTGAGGGTCTCGCGCTAGACTCGTCCAGCCGCACGGATGTCGTGCAGACCTTCCTCCCTCGCTAAGTCGCACATGAAAGTCACCGTCATCGGCACCGGCTACGTCGGACTCGTCACGGGCGCATGCCTGGCCGAACTCGGCAATCACGTGATCTGCCTTGACGTGGATTCGCGCAAGATCGCGCTGCTTAACGAGGCGAAGATTCCGATCCACGAACCCGGCCTCGAGGAGATCGTCCGGCACAACGCGGGCGCTGGTCGCCTGCAGTTCACCACCGACGTTGCAGCGGCCGTTCGGCACGGGACACTGCAAATCATCGGCGTAGGCACGCCACCTGGGCAGGACGGTAGTGCAGACTTGAGTTCCGTACTCGAGGCGGCAGAAGGCATCGGCCGCCACATGACCGACTACAAGGTGATCGTCGACAAGAGTACGGTACCGGTCGGCACGGCTGATTCGGTACGCGCGGCAGTGCAACGAGCACTCGAAGCTCGCGGGATGGGCGAACTCGGCTTCTCCGTGGTTTCGAACCCCGAGTTCCTCAAGGAAGGCATGGCCGTAGAAGATTTCATGCGCCCTGACCGCATCATCCTCGGCTCCGACGACGAACGGGCGATCTCGCTGATGCGCGCGCTATACACGCCCTTCATGCGCAACCACGACAAGCTGCAGGTCATGGACGTGCGCAGCGCCGAGCTCACAAAATACGCGGCCAACGCCATGCTCGCGACCCGTATTAGCTTCATGAACGAGATGGCACTGCTGGCCGAGCGCGTCGGTGCTGACATCGAGCATGTGCGCCGCGGCATCGGTAGCGATCCCCGCATCGGGACACACTTTCTCTACGCCGGCACCGGTTATGGGGGCAGCTGCTTTCCGAAAGACCTGCGCGCGCTCATCAAGTCCGGCCGCGACGCGGGCATTGAACTCGGCATTCTGCGTGCGGTCGACGCGGCGAACGAACGCCAGAAGCATGTACTGGTCGACAAGATCGTCCGCCGTTTCGGCGAACATCTGTCCGGACGCACGTTTGCACTGTGGGGTCTGGCGTTCAAGCCGAACACCGACGACATGCGCGAGGCGCCCAGCCGCGTTGTGGTGTCCGAGCTCGTCCGGCGCGGTGCGAGATTGCAGGCGTACGACCCTGTGGCCACTGGCGTGGCCAAGCACGCCTTTGCGGCGTTGGCGAATCTGAGCTTCGCGCCGACGCAATCGGCTGCGCTCAATGGCGCCGACGCGCTCGTGTTGATCACCGAGTGGAAGGAGTTCCGAAACCCCGACTTCGATGCGATCAAGGCGACGCTGAAGTTGCCCCTGATCTTCGACGGGCGCAATCAGTATGATCCGGCGCTCATGCGTGCTCTCGGCATCGAATACCACGCCATCGGCCGGTTCGACACCGCTCGCTCCGCAGGCGCTTAACCTCCCGGATTGAACTCGGGCACTAGGCCTCTCAACAACAGCCGGACCGACTCGTATTTCCTGCTGGCGGCGCCGATGCGATCCAACCATGCGAACTGCGCGCCAGCCTCGGTGGACGGCTGGAGCCTCGCCACCCGCAGTTGATTATGTGCAGTGGGAAGCGATGTATCGGCATCTGCCAGCAACTCCTCGTATAACTTCTCGCCCGCCCGCAACCCACTGAACTCGATGCCGATCTCGTCGGCTGAGTGCCCTGAGAGCCGGATCAGTTGCCGGGCCAGATCGACAATCTTTACGGGCTCGCCCATGTCCAGCACCAGCACCTGCCCGCTCTCGCCGATTGCCGCCGCCTGCAGCACCAATCGCGCCGCCTCGGGGATCGTCATGAAATAGCGAATGATCTCCGGGTGCGTCACCGTTACCGGTCCACCCTTGGCGATCTGCTCCTTGAACTTGGGGATCACGCTGCCGCTGGAGCCCAGCACGTTGCCGAAGCGCACGGCCATGAACTTCGTGGATCTGTGTTCCGCGGCCATCGCCGCCACCACCATCTCGGCCGCCCGCTTTGTGGCCCCCATCACGTTGGTGGGGTTCACCGCCTTGTCGGTACTGATCAGCACGAAACGTTCGGCACCGTTCTCGGCGCCTGCCAACGCAGCATGGTAGGTGCCCAAGGTGTTGTTGCGCAGCGCCGCCCAGGCGTTGTCGTCCTCCTCCATCAGCGGCACATGCTTGAATGCCGCCGCGTGGAACACCACCTGCGGCCGCCACTTTGCAAACGTGTGGCGCAGGTGTTCGAGGTCCTTCACATCGCCGATCAGCTTCACGAGCGACAGCTGCGGGAAGCGCTGCGACAGATCCTGCTCGATCGTATACAGATTGAACTCGCTCAGCTCGTACAACACCAGCCGCGCCGGCTGATATCGCGCCACCTGCCTGCACAGCTCGCTGCCGATACTTCCGCCGGCGCCTGTGATCAGTACCGTCTTGCCGCGAAGCGTCTCGCCGATGCCGGCCTCATCGAGTTGCACCGGCTCGCGGCCGAGCAGATCCTCGGGCTCGATGTCGCGGAGCCGATCGATGCGCTCGGCGCCTTCACGCATCTCCTGCGCCGAGGGCATAGTCACCACCGGGAGTCCGGTGTTCGCCGCCAGCTCGAGCACCTCGCGCCGGCGCGCGCCGCGCAGCGAGGGCATTGCCAGCACCAGATGCGTGGCAGCGCCGCGTACGGCGGGGTCGGCGAGTGCGGTGATCGGCCCCAGCACCGGCACGCCGGCGATGCGCGTGCCCCGCTTGTGCGGATCGTCGTCCAGGAAGCCCAGCACGATCCAACCCTGGCGATGAATGCCCGCCACCAGCAGGCGCGCCGCCTGCCCTGCGCCAAGCACGATGGCACGCCGGATTTCGGCGTCGCTGCCGGTGATGCGCGCGCGCGCATGTTCGTAGAGCATGCGATAGCTCAACCGCACCAGCGCCAGCACCATCAGCGTCATCACCGGGTGCAACGCCAGCACGGCGCGCGGCACGCCGCGCAATTGCAGCGCAAACACGGCCGCGGTCGATATGGCGCCGGCAATCGCACACGCAAGCAGGATGCGCCGAACCTCGCCGAAACCCGAGAAGCGCCAGATGCCCTTGGGCACCTGCAACAACTGGAACATCAGCACGTAGGCACAAACCACGCCGGCCAGCACCCAGCCATCGTAGGCAGGCCGGGCACTGAACCAGCGTTCGAAGCCGAGTCGGAACAAGTACGTGGCGTTCCACGCCACCGCCACCAGCGCGCCATCGATGGCGAGCGCGAGCGGCTCGCGGTGCGGGCGCAGGCGCGCGAGCAGACGATCCAGTCGATGCCAGATCGTCGGCTCCGCGGCCGAGCCGACCTGGGTGACGCCATCGGTGTGCTTCATCGCGCCAGCAGCAATTTGAGCGTACGGCCCAGCACGGCCAGATCGCTGCCCAGCGTGGCGCGCCGCAGGTAATCGGCCTGAAGCTGCAGCTTGCGCGGCAGGATGCGTTCGATGTACATCCGCTCCGGATCGGCCGCCTCGGCAAGCTCCGCGGCTTCGTTGGCGAATTCGAGTGCGGCCGGATCCGTGAGCCCCGGCCGCACCGCGAGCAGCTCGTCGCGCAACGCAGGCGGATACGCCGCCACGAAGCATGGCACCTCGGGCCTCGGACCGACAAGGCTCATGTCACCCTTGATCACGTCGATCAGCTGGGGCAGTTCGTCGATGCGGTAGTGCCTCAGGACGCGACCGACGCGTGTGACACGCGCGTCGTCGTGCGCCGTCACGGCCGGCCCTCGCGCGGACGCGTCGACAAACATCGTGCGCAGCTTATGGATTCGAAAGACCCGACCGCCACGGCCCACGCGCTCCTGGCGGAACGCCGCCGGGCCCGGTGAGTCGATGCGAATGGCCAGCATGGCGAGCAGCAGGATGGGCGCCATCGCCAGCAATGCGACCGTCGCCACGACCAGATCGAACATGCGCTTGGTCACGATCAATCGTCAGAGCCGCAGCAGATCGCGCACAGCCCCGATCACGCGCTCGACATCGGCGTCGCTCATTCGTGTGTAGATCGGCAGGCTGAGCTGTCGCTCGTACACGCGCTCGCTGTGCGGGAACCGCTCGTTGCGCAGACCATAGCGCTCGCGCCAATATGGCTGCCGGTGCAGTGGGATGTAGTGCACGCTACAGCCGATACCGCGCTCGAACAGGCGCTCGATCAATCGGTCGCGCGCGAGTGGTGAGCCGTCGCCCAGGCGCAGCGCGTAGAGGTGCCAGGCGTGCGTCTCGCCGGCAGGCGCCGCCGGTGGTGTGATGACGGGCAGGCTCGCGAGGGCTTCGTTGTAGCGCATTGCGATCTGCTCGCGTCGCCGCTGGAAGGCATGGGCCTTCTTCAGCTGCTGCAGCCCAAGTGCGGCGGCGATGTCGGTCAGGTTGTACTTGAAGCCCGGCGCCACGATCTCGTAGTACCAGCTCGGCACGTTGGCGGTGAAGCGGTCGAACGCATCGCGGCTCATGCCGTGCAGCCTCATCACCTGGGCTCGCTGTGCCAGCGCCGCATCGCGCGTCACCAGCATGCCGCCCTCGCCAGTGGTGATGGTCTTGTTGGCGTAGAAGCTGAACACCGCGGCGTCGCTGGTCAGTGTGCCGATCAGGTGGCGGCCGCTTGTCGTGGGCAGCGCGTGCGCAGCGTCCTCCACCACGCGCAGATCGTGCCGCAGCGCAATGGCGCCGATCGCCGCCATGTCTGCCGCCAGGCCACCGTAGTGCACCGGAATGATCGCCTTCGTGCGCGGCGTGATCGCCGCCTCGACCGCGCGCGGGTCGATGTTCAGCGTGGCCGGGTCGATGTCGACGATCGTCACGTCGGCGCCGAGGTAGCGCACCACCTCGGCCGTGGCGGTGAAGGTGTGTGTCGGCACGATCACCTCGTCGCCCGGTCCGATGTGCAGCGCCTCCAGCGCCAGGTGCAAGCCCGCGGTGGCCGAATTCACCGCAATGCAATGAAGCGAGGGGTCGCCGAGGAACGCCGCGAAGTCCGCCTCGAAACGCTTGGCCTTGGGGCCGGTAGTTACCCAGCCCGAGCGCAGCGTGTCGACGACCTCGGCGATCTCTTCCTCGCCGATGTCGGGCAGCGCGAACGGGAGGAATGGCTCGCGCGTCATGGCCTCGGCTTTTCGATCCACGCCAGCACATGCGTGCGCAGCAGCGGCAGCGCGTTGAACACCGGGTACAGCACCGGGTGCCAGGCGCATACGCGCCGCGCAATTGGCGGCGCCAGCGTGATGCGCCGTGCCTGCAGCCGGCCTTCGGGAAATAGCTCGCGGATGCGCGCCACGTTGACGCCCCGCACGTCGGGGTTGCGCGGGTTGTTCACGGTGAAGTCGTACCACAGCACGCCGCCGCCAGGGCGCACCCAGCGCCACATCGCCTGCGCGAGGCGCCACTGGAACGGCGCATCGAGCAGCGACGAGAACACGGTGGACTGCAGCACGATGTCTTCGCTCTCGTCGGGGAACCTGGCGATCGACGCGTCGCCCTGCATCAGCGTCACGCCCGAGGGCAACACCTGCATCGCCTGCGCAAAGCGGTCGGGCAGCAACTCGATGCCGGCCAGATTGCCCGGTGCAAAGCCCAGCCGCAATAGCTCCAGCAGGTTGCCGCCGGTGCCGCAGCCGACTTCGAGCACCCGGCGAGAGGTCAGATCGGTCCAGCCCAGGTGCGCAAACAACCGCAGCATGGCACGCTGGCGCTCGTGCAGCGTCTGCCAGACATCAGCGTTGAGCGCGCTGTAGCGTTCGGCGCCGGCGCGCCGGGCGTAACGTTGGGCGACGGCGTGGGGCTCGCCGTTCGGAGTCGTTGAGTTCATCAAGCGATCGCGTCGAGGAATCGTTGGGCCAGGACCGGATAGGTGTGATGGGCCACTACGTATGCCTTGCCGCGCTCGCCCATCGCGCGGCGTTGCATCGTCGGCGTGGCGGCCAGACGCTGCAGACCCTCAGCCACGGCCTGCGCCGACTCCGGCGCCACGGTGAAGCCGCAGCCGGCCTCGGCCACCGGATCGTTGCCGGCCTCCACCGAATGCAGCACCGGGCAGCCGGCCATCATGTAGTCCATCAGCTTGTTCGGCGCGATGCCAAAGCGGTAGATCGGCACACGCTGCCAGCCGATGTAGGCGACGTCGATCGCGCCGAGGAACGACGGGATCTGCGCCTTGGGGATCGGCGGCAGGCAGGTCACGGTGCCGATTGTCTCCTGTGCGATACGCCCGGCCAGGCGGGCGCGTTCATGCCCGTCGCCCACGAGAACGAAACCGATCGGGCGATCGCGCAGCAGCTTGGCCGCATCGAGCAGCGTGTCCAGCGCATTGGGCAGGCCCATCGAGCCGGCATAGCCGACCACCAGCCGTCCTGCCGCGCGGTGCGCGGAGATCGCCGAGACCACGTCTTCGCGTAACGGCTCGGGTAAACGTTCCCAGTCGTCGGGCGCGATGCCGTTGGGTACGATCACGAGGCGCCGCGGGTCCAGCCCGTGCGCGGCCATGTGCTCCTGCACCTTGGGCAGCATCGACACCACGACATCGGCGTCGCGGTAGGCCGCATCCTCGGCCCGCTGGCATAGTCGGATGAACGGATGCCGCGGCGACATGCCCGCCAGCTCGATCGGTGACAGCGGCCACAGGTCGTGCACCTCGTAGACCAGCTTCGCGCCCGGCGCGAGCCGGGCGATGCGCCGGGCCACCCAGATATCCAGCGGGTAGGTGCTGGAGGCGATTGCCGCGTCAGGCTTGAACCGCGCTGCCAGCATCGGCGCCTCGCGCCACAGGCGCGCGAGAAAACGAGCGATGTTCCACGCGCGGCCTGCGCCATTGCCCGCATAGCGCGGCGTCGGCAGCCAGCGGTAGGCGATGCCGTCGATCATCTCATTCACCGGCTGGTCGACCACCTCGGGCTGGCGGCTGCGCACATGCGAGTACGAGGCAGCGACGATCTGTACCGCGTGGCCCGCGCGCACCCACTCGCGGGCCAGGTAGTACGGGCGGTACTCCATGCCGAGCGCCGGGCTGCCGGCATAGTGGTTGATCAACAGGATGTTCACGCGCGTGGCTCCAGCTCGGCCAGCCGCGAGAGAAAGCGCTCCACCGAGGGCGCGAATAGTGCGTGCTGCTGCACCCAGGCCCGGTGCGTATCGGCAATCGCGCTCGCATGCGGCAGCAATCGCTCGAGTTGTGAGGGCACGTCGGTCAACGCGCCGCGGCGCGCTTCCACGATCAGGCCGGTCCGGCCGCTACGCACCAGTTCGTGATTCGCCGGCAGGTCCGACAGAATCGGGATGCAGCCGCTGGCCATGGCCTCGAGCGCCGATACCGACACCGAGTCACTCTCGGGCAGCGAGACGTACCACTGCGCCTGCGCGTACCAGCGCTGCTGCTCGTCCGAATGCAGCCGTCCCACGAAGCGTACCCGCGAGGCCCAGGGTTGCCCAGCGCACCAGCGTTCGACATCGATCCGCAGCGATCCGTCATTGGCGACCACCAATTCCGCATCGGGCCAGTGGTCGGCCACGCAGCCAAAGAGTTCGAGCACACGCATCGGCGCGTAAAGCGCCTCGAGGCCGCGGTTGGCGTAGAACAGATGCGGCTGCTTGGCCTTGCTCGCCAGTGGCAGCGCTTCGAGCCCGAACGGAAACACCATCACCTCGCCAGCACCAAGAGCGCGCATGCACTCGGCCATGTGCTGCGAATCGCTGGTGGTCAGCACGCAAGCGCGCAACACGCGCCGCGTGAGCGCGCGCACCAGAACGCTGCGCTGTGGCGCCACCAGGATGTCGGAGCCCCAGGCTGAGCCGATCAGCGCGCCGCGCAGCCGCCAGACCCGCCGCGCCAGCCAAGCCAGCGTGCCGTGTGAGCTGAGGTAGTGGGCATGGATCCAGTCGGCATCAACCTGCTTGAGCCAACGACCCAGACGTGGCAACGCGCGCAATACCGACAAGTTGCCGCCTTCCACGCGCGGATGTAGTTGCAGGGCGAGTCGGCGCCCGGCCGGCAGCACGGCATCGAAACCCGCATCGAAGCCGCGGCTCGACGCCACCCACAGTTCCACGCGACCGGCCAGCGCCCGCGCCCACTTCAGCAGGTGCGGGCTCTGCGCGTCGCCGATCAACACGTAGCGATGCATGAGGGTACTAGGCTTCGTCGTCCGAAGCTCGAACGGCCCAGGCACGGTAAGCCTCGCGTAGCTCGGGGTGGCGCTCGAGCCAGCGCTCGTCGGCCTGTCGTGCATCGCCCACCACCTGCGCGGGGCGGCCCTCGAGCACCGCATGGTCCGGGAACTCGCCGCGCACCACTGAGCCGGCGCGCACGATCGTGCCGCGGCCCAGACGCGAGCCGGCCTCGATCAGCGAATGAGGCCCGATGAAGCTGTAGGCGCCGATGTGTACCGGCGCGGCGACCCAGGCCGGGCGATCGCCCTGCCAATGCACATACCGACGGCCGAGCAGGCGCTGCGCGCGGTGCGAACTGTGGGTGACGATGCTCACGTGATGCGTGATCTGCACGCCCTCGTCGATCGTCACGCCGGCACTGGCCTCGATGAAGTTCAGCACGCCGATGTACACATGGTCGCCGAGCACCAGGCGATCTTCGTGCTCGATGCAGCACGACGGCGCGATGCGCGTGTGCGGCAGCCAGCGTCCCTGCGAGCGTTCGCCGAACACGGTGCGATGAAGCAGCGCATGCGCCAGGCGGCGCCGCATGCGATTGAGCCAGGGCCGAATCATGCTCTCTCCGTGCGCGGCATCGTCAACGGCCAACGCGCCAGGCGCCAGAAGTAGACCGCAAAGAAGCCGGACATGGCCACCGACACCGCCCAGCCCGCCGCGACAAGCCCGCCCCAGGCCAGTCCGGCGCACAGCGCGACGAGGAAGATCACCTGCCCGACCACGGCGATACGCAGCGCGAAGCCCTGCGCCTGCCAAGCCATGGTCACCACGCCGAGGGGAGATGCCACGAAGTGCACGCCGATGTAGAGCGCCAGGGCCGCCGCGAGCATGCCGGCATCGTGCCATGCTGCACCGAACGCCCACACGAAGAGCGCCGGCCCGCCCCATAGCAGAAGCATCACGCCCGGCGCTGCCAGCAGGCCGAGCAGCGCCATCACGCGCACCACGCTCGCGCGAGCTGAAGCACTTGCGCAGCCCGACCCATTCCCGTCCGTGCCGACCTGCTCGCTGAGCTGGGCATAGAGCGGCTGTGATACCGCGCCACCGACCAGCGTGGCCGGCGCCTTCAGAATGCGCATGCAAAGGCCCCAGCTGCCCGCAGCAGCCGGACCAGCCCAGGCGGCCACAAGCGCGATGGCCAGCGTGTCCTGCAGCGCACCGAGGAAGGCATGCGGTGTGTTGAGCAAAGGAAAGTCGCGATGCCGGCGTGCGGCCTCCAAGACCTGCGCCCGCTCGGCGAATGCAGCGCGCGCGGGCACGCCGCCCGCCACCGCTGCGGCAGCCCAAGCGGCGCAGATCGGCCCGGCGATCAGCCCCATGGTGCCCCATTGCAGCCACAGCAGCAGCAGTTGCATCACCGCACCGCCACCCTGGTGAACGACGCGCGAGCGTGCCAGCGCGCTGAACCGCTGCTCGCGCGTCGCACGTAGGCCGGCGAGCGACAGCAGGCCCAGCCCCGCCACCGCGAGCGGTAGTGCCAGTGGCCACGCGGCGCCAGCGAGCCAGGCCCAGAGCAGGCCGGCCGCCAGCGCGACAAGGCTCACAGCGGTCAGTATCGCGAGAGCGAGTCGCGTGATCGCACGCGCCTCGTCGTCGTCGCGAGCGAGAGGCAACGCGAACTCGAAGCGCGCACAGGCCACGACCGCGACGTTCGCGGCCACTGCGGCAAAGGTGTGATACAGGCCAAACTCCGCCGGCGCCGCCAGCCGCGTGAGCAATGGCGCCAACGCCAGCGGAATCACCTGCGAGAGCGCGCCACCGGCCAGCAGCGTGAGCGAGGCGCGCAGCAGGCCTGACCGCGTCATCGCCGCTCAGGGCACCGAAAAGAACGCCAATGCGTCGAGTACGCGATCAAGGTCGGCCTCGGCCAGATCGGCGCTCATTGGCAAGCTCAGCACCTCGCGCCCCGCGGCGATGCTGTGCGGATGCTCGTCGGCCGCGCACAGGTCGGCATACGCTGGTTGGTGATGCAGCGGCAACGGGTAGTGCACGGCAGTGGGGATGTCCTGCGCGCGCAGGTGCGCCGCGAGCGCATCGCGCTGCGGTGAGCGCACGGTCATCTGCGCCCAGGCACTGGTTCGTCCAGGGCGCATCGAGATCGGCACAACCCTCGGTGCAAGCTGCGCCAGGCCGTTCAGGTAGCGAGCCGCCAGCGCTTCGCGCCGCGCCAACTCCCACTCGAACCGCTCCAGTTTCGCCAACACGATCGCGCACTGCAGCGTGTCCATGCGACCACCGACGCCAATGCGAGTATGCGAGTAGCGTGCGCTCTGACCGTGCACGCGGATTTCGCGGCAGGCACGGGCCAGCGCGTCGTCGCTGGTGAACACCGCGCCGCCGTCACCATAGCAGCCGAGCGGCTTGCTCGGGAAGAAGCTGGTGCACGCCAGCAGCGAGAGGTTGCACGACCGGCGCCCGTTGTACAGGGCACCGAAGCTCTGAGCCGCATCCTCGATCACCGCGAGGCCGCCGTGGCGTGCAGCGATTGCGTTGATCTCGTCCATGTCGGCGCACTGGCCGTACAGGCCGACCGGCAGGATCGCGCGAGTACGCGGCGAGATCTTCGACTCGATGAGTCGCGTATCGATCAGGCAAGTGTCGGGTTCGATGTCGACGAACACCGGCACGCCGCCCAGCAGCACGATCATCTCGGCCGTGGCTGCGAAGGTGAACGGCGTAGTGATCACTTCGTCGCCGGGCTTAAGGCTGAGCGCCATCAGCGCAATCAGGATCGCTTCGGTGCCGCTGGCCACGGTGATGCAGTGTCTGGCACCGCAGTTCGCCGCGAGACGCACCTCGAGCTCCGCGACCTCTGGCCCCATGATGTATTGGCCATGGTCGAGCACGCGCTGCATGCGCTCCGCAATCTGGACCTTCAGCGCTGCATACTGTGCCTTCAGATCGACGAAGGCCATCGCCTCTGCCATCAGGCCTCCTCGGCCGGCCGGCAACAGCCGTCACGCAGTACGTAGCGCTCGCCCGTCTCCGGGCAGGCTGCCTCGGCGTTACCCTCGAGCGGCAGCATCAGCCGCTCGCCGTGGCGGCTCATCCATCCGACCTGGCGCGCGGGCACGCCGACCATCAGCGCAAAGTCGGGCACGTCGTGCGTGACCACCGCACCGGCGCCGACGAACGCATAGCGGCCGATCGTGATGCCGCAGACGATCGTGCTGTTCGCCCCCAGCGTCGCACCGCGGCGCACCTGCGTGCGGCGGTATTCGGCCTTGCGCACGACCGCGGCCCGCGGATTGAACACGTTGGTGAACACCATGCTCGGCCCGCAGAACACCTCGTCTTCCAGCGTCACTGCGTCGTAGATCGAGACGTTGTTCTGAACCTTCACCCCATCGCCGATCACCACGTCGTTGCCGACGAACACCCCCTGCCCAAACGAGCAGCCGCGCCCGATGCGGGCACCCGCGCAAATGTGCGAAAAATGCCAGACGCGGCAGCCCTCGCCGAGTTTCGCGCCGGCATCGACGATCGCGCTGGCGTGCACCTCCACAGCGGGCATCGACATGAGTCGCTCAGTACGCCAGCGGCAGGTTGACGCGCTTGCCGTCGCGGGCCGAGAGATACATTGCGATCAGCAGCTCCAGCGACTTCAGGCCCTCGCGCCCGTCGGTCTCGGCGCTGGCCTCCCCGCGCAGCGTGGCGATCACGTTGTCGTAATACAGCGGATGGCCCAGGCCATAGACCGAGGCGGTCTGGTAGCTCGCGTCAGCGGCCTGCCGGTCCATCTCGTGCGGCTGGTCAAACGCCCAGTGCTCGATGGCGTTCACGGCCACGCCTCCCACCCGCACCGTGCCTCGTTCACCGAGGATGGTGATCGAACCCTCGAGGTTCTTGGGATAGGTGAGCATCGTCACATTGAGGCTGCCCATCGCGCCGTTGCGCCACTTCAGAGCTGCCACGCCGGTGTCTTCGACCTCGATGTCGCGCGCCAGCGTACCGGTGTAGGCCATCACGCTCTCCACCGGACCGACGATCCAGTCGAGCAAGTCCACATAGTGGCTGGCCTGGTTCATGAAGGCGCCGCCATCGAACTCCCAGGTGCCTCGCCAGGCCGCGCCGTCGTAGTACGACTGCGGCCGCGACCAGAACACATTGACGCTGACCATGTAGATGCGGCCGAAGCGGCCCGCGTCCGCCGCCCGCTTGAGCAGCTGCAGCGTCGGGTTGCGCCGGTTCTGCTTCACGACGAACAGGCGCACTCCGGCGTCGTCACAGGCGCGCACCATCGCCTGACCGTCGCTCCAGCGCGTGGCCATGGGCTTCTCGGTCATCACGTGGCGGCCTGCCTGGGCAATCTCTATCGCCTGCGCCGGGTGCAGTCCACTTGGAGTGCACAGGATGACGCAGTCGGCCGTCGTGGCGGCCAGCATGGCGCCGAGGTTCGCATGGGCGCGTGCGCCGGTGCGCCGCGCCGCCTGGCTGAGTGCCGCAGCGTCGATGTCGCACAGGTCCACCAGTTCGCAGCGCGCTGCATGCTGCTCGATCGCGTCGAAATGCCGGGCCGAGATGCGGCCGCAGCCCGCAAGGGCGAAGCGGATCTTGCGATCGGTCACTGCGGTGCGGCCGGCGTACATGGGGCGTCAGGGGCGGGTGGCACTCATCGCGCGCCAATGCGCGAGCGCGCCGGGGATTCTAGGCGTCCACCTGCACCCTAAAATTGCGGCTGCGCCCATCCGAGAAGACGCCGAGACGATGATGACCCAAGACCCCCCCGGTAGCGGCTCCGACGACTCCTCCCTCATCGCCGAGCGCCGCGCCAAGCTCGCCGCGCTGCGCCAGCGCGGCCCCGCCTTCCCCAACGATTTCAAGCCCTGCCAGCACGCCGCGGAGCTGCAGCAGCGGTATGCCGAGGTGCCCAACGAGGAGCTGGAGCCGCAGGGCGTGACCGTCTCGGTGGCCGGCCGCATGATGCTCAAGCGCATCATGGGCAAGGCGAGCTTCGCTACCTTGCAGGACGGCTCGTTCGGCAAGACCCACGGTCGGATCCAGCTGCGCGTGACCACCGACGGCGTCGGCGAGGCGGCTTATGCCGACTTCAAGCACTGGGACCTCGGCGACATCATCGGCTGCGAGGGCACGCTGATGCGCACCAAGACCGGCGAGCTGACGGTCAAGGCCACGTCGATCCGCCTGCTCACCAAGAGCCTGCGCCCGTTGCCGGACAAGTTCCACGGCATGACCGATCAGGAGCAGAAATACCGCCAGCGCTACGTGGACCTGATGACCGACGAGGCGTCGCGGTCCCGCTTCGTGGCACGCAGCAAGGCGGTCAGCTCGATCCGCAACCACATGGTGGAGCACGGCTTCCTGGAGGTCGAGACGCCGATCCTGCATCCCATTCCGGGTGGGGCGAACGCCAAGCCGTTCGTCACCCACCACAACGCGCTGGACCAGGAGATGTTTCTGCGCGTCGCGCCGGAGCTCTACCTGAAGCGGCTCGTGGTCGGCGGCTTCGAGCGCGTGTTCGAAATCAACCGCAGTTTCCGCAACGAAGGCATCAGCGTCCGGCACAACCCGGAGTTCACGATGATGGAGTTCTATGCGGCCTACTGGAACCACCACGACCTGATGGACTTCACCGAGGGCGTGCTGCGCCACGCCGCGCGCCAGGCCTCGGGCTCGGCGGTGCTCAGCTATGGCGGCCGCACGGTCGACCTCGACAAGCCGTTCGCCCGCCTGACGGTGCGCGACGCACTGGTCACCCACGCGGGCCTCACGCCGGAGCAGGCCGCCGATGCCCAGGTGCTGCATCAGCGGCTGCGCCATGCGGGCGAAGAGCCGCCGGCGCATTGGGGTCTGGCCGAGCTGCAGTTCGGCCTGTTCGAGGCGGTGGTCGAAGAGAAGCTCTGGGATCCGACCTTCATCATCGAGTACCCCGTCGAGGTCTCACCGCTGGCGCGGGCCAGCGACAGCAACCCGGCGGTCACCGAGCGCTTCGAACTCTTCATCACCGGCCGCGAGTTCGGCAACGACTTCTCCGAGCTGAACGATGCCGAAGACCAGGCCGATCGATTCGCCGCGCAAGCCAAAGCCAAGGAAGCCGGCGACGAGGAGGCGATGTACTACGACGCCGACTTCATCCGCGCGCTCGAATACGGCATGCCGCCCACGGGCGGCTGCGGCATCGGCATCGACCGGCTCGTGATGCTGCTGACCGACAGCGCCAGCATTCGCGACGTGATCCTCTTCCCAGCCTTGCGCCGGGAATCGTAGACGTTCCCGACGCTGCGCCAGCAGAGCTGATCTCAGGCGCCGTCGCTCACGCGTTCCTGAAGCTCGGCTTGCGCTTGGCCAGGAAGGCGTCCATGCCTTCCTTCTGGTCCTGCGTGGCGAACAGCGAGTGGAACAATCGCCGTTCGTACATCAATCCGTCCGACAGACCCGCCTCGAACGAGCGGTTCACGCATTCCTTGGCCATCATCACGCTCGGCCCGCTCAAGGCACAGATCGCCTCGGCGGCGGCCAGGGCCTCGGCCTGCAGCCTGTCGGCCGGCACGATGCGCGAGACGAGACCGGCGCGCTCGGCTTCGGCCGCGTCCATCATGCGGCCGGTGAGCACCATGTCCATCGTCTTGCTCTTGCCCACCGCGCGCGGCAGTCGCTGCGTGCCGCCGGCGCCGGGGATGATGCCGATCTTGATCTCGGGCTGACCGAAGCGCGCCGAATCGGCCGCGATGATGAAGTCGCACATCATCGCCAGCTCGCAGCCGCCGCCCAGGGCGAAGCCCGCCACTGCGGCAATCACCGGCTTCCTCACGCTGCGCATGGTCTCCCAGTTGCGCGTGATGAAGTCGCGCTTGTACACGTCCATGAACTCGTACTTCGCCATCGCCGAGATGTCGGCGCCGGCGGCAAACGCCTTCTCGCTGCCGGTCACGACGATGCAGCCGACGCCTTCATCGGCGTCCATCGCCCTCAGCGCCGCACCCAGTTCGTCCATCAGCGCGTCGTTCAATGCGTTCAGCTGTTTCGGGCGGTTCAGCGTCAGCCACGCAACGCGCCGTTCGCCGTCACCGCGGCGCTCTACCAGGACCAGGGAATCGGACATGTCGTGAACTCCTTCCGTATGCCCATTCTCGCCGAGGGCCCTCGTCAGCATCGCTTCAGCCGAGGCGTGCATTGGCGCACGCCGAAACCCGCCCGGCATTTGTTGCAGATGTCTAAGCTTGTGTGGCAGGTCGAAGAGACCGCAGGGATCGGAATCGCGCCCATCGGGCGCGCAGCTGGAGCAGTACACATGGCGACGATCTTTCGCAAGACCGAAAAGGGCCTCGCAGAAATCGAGACCCGGGCGCATCGCCTCCCGCCGAGGCTGCGTGCCGCGCTGATCATGGTCGACGGCAAGCGCAGCAGCGACGAGCTGCGAACGCTGATATCCTCCCAGGCCGATGAGACCTTGGCTGCGCTGGTGGCGCAGGGCTACATCGACAAGCTGGCCGAGGTGGCAGCCCCTGTGCCGAAGCCGGCTGCACCTTCCGGCATTCCCAGTCGGCCGGGCGCTTCGTCGCTGCCGCCCGACACCACGCGTGGCCCGGAATTCACCTTGCTCAAGCGCCAGCTGGTTCGCGAATTCAACGATCTCACCGGCCCCACCGGCGAAGTGCTCGCGATCCGGCTCGAAAAGGCGGTCGATCGCCAGGCGCTCGCCACGCTGCTGCCCGCGGCCGGCGAGTTCATCGCCAGCGTGCGCGGTGCGGGCAAGGCCAGCGAGTTCCGTCAGCGATTCGCCGATCAGCTCGAGTTCGCCTAGATTCCAGGTCAGGCTCAGCCCTCACGCGCGAGACGCATTCGGGCCTTCGCCAGCCACGTCTGCGTCCGCAGTGGACGTAGACCTGCGCGGGCTCAGCGCTGTGCCGACTGCTGCGGCGGACGCTGCAGCGTCAGATCGACGAAGGTCTGCGCATCCTGGTGGATCAGGATGCGCACCGGCAGGTACTGCAAGCCCGGTGCAAACCACATCTGCGCCGTCATGTCGCCACCCGGCCGGGCCGCCCGGCGCGGTTTCACGTGCATGGTCGGCACCTCGGCGAACGGCAGCCGCAACAACTCTTCGCCAACGACGTCGTACTGCCACACCTCCACTCGGCGGGGCAACGCCAGCGGCACCTCGATCATCTGACCCACGCGCAACAGCTGCGGCTGGGTCGTGAAGATCCAGGTCAGCTGCACGAACAGGCTTGCCTCGTCCTGCACGCCAGGCATGCTCGCCGCCTCGCGTCCTTCGGGGAGCTTGACCCGCTCGGGCTCGAACTGCATCGCCCAGCGGCGATGCCTGAAGGCCACGCGCTGTTCGCCGGCAAAACGCTGCGGCGTCAGCCCCCGCTCGCTCAGCTCGCCCTCGCTGCTGACGCGTCGCATCAGAATCGGCGCAAAAGGCGGACCGACCAGCGCTTCCAGGTGCACCTGGTAACGGGTGCCGACCCGGATCCACTCCACCGTGGCATCACCTTGCACCTCGCCGCGGTAGTTGCCCGCCAAGGTGTAGGCCAGACGCGTGGACGGCGGCCAGTCGAAGGGTTGGGCCGTGCTGGCGGGCGCCGAGGCTGGTGGCGAAGGACCCGCCGAGACGGTCGGCGCCACCACCTCGGATGCCGGCGCCGCCATCGCGCTGGCCGGCTCCGCCGCCGGGCTCGGCGCGGCGGGCTCCGGCGGCGGCGACTCGACCTGGGCGAGCTGCACCGGCTCGGGAGTTGCGGGCACGGCCGACGCTGGCGCCGACGCCGGTGTCGGCGGCTTGGCCGCGGCCACACGCCGGCGCTTGGGCCGGGTCGAGATCGTTGCCCGTGCGGCCGTCGGCTCCGGTGGCGCCGCGAGCGCGAGCTCACGCACATAGGCCACCTCCATGCGTCGGATCGCGTCTTTCGCGGCGCCGAACCCGAGCCGGTCCTCGAGCAGCTCGTCGGCGACCCACAGGTGTGCCAGCACGACGACGCACGCCGTGAGCAGCACGCCCGGACGCCGCAGCGGAGCGCGCCGGGCTGGCGTCAGCGGCCCAACCATGCCCGTCGCAGCTCGGCTGCCGCGCGAGCGGGTTCCGTCTGCAGGCCCAGCCGAACCGTATGCGCGAAGGGCGAGCGCGAGTCGGCACGCAGCGTCACGTTCTGCAGCCGCTGGTCGCGGACCAACGTGAGGTCGAACGACCGGCCGCTCCTGATCCATTGCAGGGCATCGTCGAGCTTGCGTATGCGCCAGCCGTCCACGGCCAGCAGCTCGTCGCCCGCACTGAGGCCCGCCTGCGCCGCGGGGCCGCCGGCGAGCACGTTCTTCACCTGGACGCCGGTCACCGGACCCTCGCTGAGCCGCAGACCCAGGCTGGCCGCAAACGATGCCTTGTCCTCCTGCCATTGCACCCCAGCGGCCTCGAGCAGGCCCTGCAGCGGCAGGTCCTGCACACCATGCACCCACGACGCCAGTTCGCGCGCATACGAACGCCCCGCGGCGGCGTTCAGGGCTCGACGCAGGTCGTCTTCGCTGACCGGCCCGGCACGGCCAGCCCGCCACAGGCCACGCAACACCGCATCGAGAGAACTGCCGTCACGGCGCAGCGTCAGGTCCAGGGCCAGCGCAACCAATGCGCCCTTGGCGTAGTAGCTCACCGTGGCATTCGGCGTGTTCTCGTCGATGCGATAGAACTTGACCCAGGCATCGAAGCTCGCATCGGCCACGCTTTGCACATGCCGCCCGGGCATCGTGCGCACGTTGTTCACGCTCTTGGCCAGCAGCCGCAGGTAGCGCGCCGGGTCGATCAGTCCGGCGCGCAACAGCAGCAGATCGTCGTAGTACGAGGTCGCGCCTTCGAACAGCCACAGCGCACGCGTGTAGTTCTCGCGGTCGTAGTCGTAAGTCGCGAATTCGCTCGGGCGCAAGCGCTTCACGTGCCACGCATGGAAGTACTCGTGGCTGATCAGACCAAGCAGATCGACATAGGCCTCGTCGGCCAAGCCCATGCCTGCACGCGGCAGGCTTCGTCGCGAAGCCAGCAGCGCCGTGCTGGCGCGATGCTCCAGTCCGCCGTGCCCGTCGTCGATGACCTGCAGCATGAACACGTAGCGCTCGAACGGAGGCCTTGCGCGCTTTCCGCGGCCGTGCCAGAAGGCGATCTGCGTCTCGCAGATGCGCTCGGTATCGTCGAGCAGACGCTGTCCGTCGAATCCAGGCCAGGCCCCCGAAACGACAAACTCGTGCGGCACGCCCCGCACGGTGAAATGCCCACGCCAGAATGGTCCGAGTTCGAACGGATGGTCGAGCAGTTCGTCGTAGTCGTCGCTTTCGAAGCGATGCGCGCGCCCCGCACCGACCGCGCGCATGGCCGTGGCCACCTGCCAGCCTCGCGGCAGGCCGCGCAATTGCACGGCGTGCGGCTCGCGCTCGCGGCCGTGCACGCGCAGACAGAGGCTGGTTGCGTTGAAGAAGCCGCGCCGTCCGTCGAGAAACGCTGTTCGCACCGAGGTGTCGAAGGCATAGACCAGACAAGTCACTTCCAGCGCCGCGATGCCACGGCAGCGCGCCAGCCAGCGCGCCTTGTCGAGTTGCTCGAGCCGCAGTGCCCGGCCGCCCTGCCTGGCCTGCAACGACGACAGATGCCGCGAAAACTCGCGCACCAGGTAGCTGCCGGGGATCCAGACCGGCAGGCTCAGGACTTGCTCGGCGGCGGGCCGAGGCACCCGGAGCGTGACCCGATACTGATGAGCGCGCGGATCAGCCGGCTCGATGCGGTACTCGATCATTCGCGTCGATTGTCGCCCGGCGAGGACCTTGCACGCACCGGAGGCGGCTCAGGCGGCGGGCCCTGCGCCCATCGCCGAACTCGAGGACCTTGTTGCGGCGTCAGCTCTTCTTCGCGGCAGCGCTCAGGCGGGATTCGAGCACGTCGAGGCCCACCGCACCGGGCGAGCGCGTGCCGTCTTCGTAGACCACGGCCGGGGTGCCGTTGACACGATGCTTGCTGCCCAACGACCGGTTGCGATCGAGCGCCGCGGTGTCGCACTTGCCCATGGCCTTGGGCGGCGAGACACCGTCGACCATCCAGTCGCGCCAGGTCTTGGCCGGGTCCTTCGCACACCAGATGTCCTTGGCCTTTGTTGTGGAGTCGGGTCCGAGGATGGGGTACAGGAAGGTGTAGATCGACACGTCCTTCAGTGCGAGCAGGTCGCGCTCGAGCTTCTTGCAGTAGCCGCAGTTCGGATCGCCGAAGACGACCAGCTTGCGCGTGCCCGTGCCCTGGCGGATCAGGATCGCGTCCTTCAGCGGCAAGCCGGCAAAATCGATCTGCGTCAGCTTGGTGATGCGCGCCTCGGTCAGATCGGTCCGGGTCTTGGTGTCGAACAGGTGCCCCTGGATCAGGTAATTGCCCTGCTCGTCCGTATAGAGCACCTCCGCACCGATGCGCACTTCGAAGATCCCGGGGATCGGCGTCTTGCTGACTTCGTCGATGACCGGAAAGTTGGGCAGCCGCTCCGGCAGGTTCTTGCGGATGGCGGCTTCGTCGGCAAGGGCAGCCAGCGGCATGGCCAGCGCCAGGAGCGCGGCGGCGGCATGCCGCCACCAAGGAATTTGTCGTGTCATGAGGATCCTCAACGGCCCAGCGCCTGAGCAGCCAGCCAGCGCTTGGCCGGCGCGGCATGGTTCAGCAGAGTGAGGCCGCGGTTGCGAAGTTCCCGCAGCAGCGGTTGCGAGTGCGCGAAAGTGTGCAGCAATCCGTCGGTCAGGTGGGCCATCGCCCGCGTCGGCCCCGAGCGTTCGCGCGCATAACGCCGCAGCAGTCGTTCGTCGCCGACGCCGCGCCAGGCTTCGCGCGCTGCCAGCACGGCGGCCAGAGTGGCCACGTCGGCCAGGCCCAGGTTGAGTCCTTGCCCGGCCAGCGGATGCACCACATGGGCCGCGTCGCCGATCAGTGCCCAGCCCGGTCCACAGACGCGGTCGGCCATCGCGATCGCCAGCGGCCAAGCGGCCCTCGTGCCTTCCAGTCGCAGGCGGCCGCAGCGGCCTTCGCTCGCGCGCTGCAACTCGGCCTCGAACGGCTCGGCGTCCAAGGCCAGCAGCTCGCGCGCGCGGTTCTCGGGCAGCGACCAGACCAGCCCGTACGAATGGCCCGCGAGCGGCCGGTCGAAAGGCAACAGCGCCAGCACGTCCGGTGTGCGAAACCACTGGCAGGCCACCCCGTCGTGACCTCGGTCGCTCGTCAACCGGGCTGCGACCGCGAGTTGCCCATAGGCGTGGCGATCGAAGGACACCCCGAACCACGACCGGGCCTCGGAATCCTTGCCCTCAGCCAGCACGGTGAGCGCGGCCTCAAGTGGGCCGTCGCGGCGCTGCACGTGCGGGGCGAACTGAAGGGCGTCGGCCAGTGCCGCATCGAGCGCGGGCGCCTCGACGATCCACGCGAGTGCCTCGACACATTGTTTCCAGGCCGAGAACTCCAGCAGCGCGCCAGCGGCATCGCCACGCACGCGCATGTCGTAGACCGGCGTCACCGCATCGGCCGGCAGCGCCTGCCATACCCGCAGGCGCTCCAGCAGCTCGCGCGAGGCGGCGTTGAGCGCGTAGGTGCGTATGTCGGGGTCCTTCGGGTTGTGGCGGGCCGGGCTCAGCGCCACGCGCAGGCCCAGAGGCCCGAGTGCCAACGCGAACGCACTGGCGACCGCACCGCTGCCTTTGATCTGCACGTCCACCGGGGTCATCAGCGCCCGCCCGGCCGCCCGAAGGGCGATGTGCTCCCCCTCGGGGGGCAGCAAATGCAGCGAGCTCGGAGGTCCATAGAGCCATTGTAGGAAGTCGCTGCAGGCGCTTAGGCACAATGCAGGCGCCATGTCAGCGTCTCAAACCGTCACCATCGCCGGCCTGTTCCTGCACCCGGTGAAGTCATGTGCCCGCGTGTCCGTCGACCGCGCTCGACTGATCGACACCGGTCTCGAATGGGACCGCGAGTGGATGGTGGTGGACGCCTCCGGTGAGTTCGTCTCGCAGCGCGATTTGCCTCGCATGGCGCTGGTGCAGCCCAGCTTGCGCGGCAACGACATGGTGTTGCGCGCTCCGGGCATGTTGGCCCTGCATGTGTCGCTCGATGCGGTGGAGGAGCCCTGCCGCGTGCGCATCTGGGACGACACCGTGGCCGCCTACGACATGGGCGACCTGGCCGCGCAGTGGTTCAGCGACTTCCTCGGCCGGAGGCTTCGGCTGGCGCGCTTCGACCCCGAGTTCCACCGTCGCTGCGACCCCGAGTGGACCGGCCCGGTTGAGGCACAGACGGCGTTTGCCGACGGCTTCCCGCTGCTGGTCGTGTCGAGCGCTGCGATCGACGAGTTGAATCGCCGGCTGCAGGCGCTGGGCCGTTCGCCGGTGGACAGCGCGCGCTTCCGGCCCAATCTGGTGCTGGACGGCCTGGATGCGCACGGCGAGGACTGGCTGGAGCGAATCACCTTCGACACGCCTGGCGGGGCCGTCGTGCTGCGACCGGTGAAGCCCTGCTCGCGTTGCTCGATCCCCGATGTCGATCCGCATCGCGGCGCCGCCGACAGCGCGGTGGGCGACGTCATCACCGGCTATCGAGCTGACGCGCGTCTGGGCGGGCAGATCACGTTCGGCATGAACACGATTGTCGAGGCTGGCGTCGATGCTGAGTTGCACCTCGGCATGACCGGCAGCGCGTCGATCAAGTTCGACTGAGCCGACCCGCCTCGTAGAATCTCGGCATCGCCCTCGCCGGCACGAATCGCCCGGCCCCACCCCCACCGAAAGCAGCGCCCATGGGCCTCAAGTGCGGCATCGTGGGCTTGCCCAATGTCGGCAAGTCCACCCTGTTCAACGCCCTCACCAAGGCCGGTATCGCGGCCGAGAACTATCCGTTCTGCACCATCGAGCCGAACGTCGGCGTCGTCGAACTCCCTGACCCGAGGCTCGCGGCGCTTGCCGCGATCGTCAAGCCCGAGCGCGTGGTGCCGGCGATCGTGGAGTTCGTCGACATCGCCGGCCTGGTGGCCGGCGCCAGCAAGGGCGAAGGCCTGGGCAACCAGTTTCTCTCGCACATCCGGGAGACCGACGCGATCGTCAACGTGGTGCGCTGCTTCGAGGACCCGAACGTGATCCACGTGGCGGGCAAGGTCGACCCGGTGGCCGACATCGAGGTGATCCAGACCGAACTCTGCCTGGCCGACCTGACCACGGTGGAGAAGAGCCTGCAACGCAATCTCAAGCTGGCCAAGGCCGGTGGCGACAAGGAGGCGCAGCGACTGGTCGACGTGCTCGGCAAGTGCCTGGCTGTGCTCAACGAGGCCAGGCCGGTGCGCGGCATTGCCTTCAGTCGCGAGGAGCTGGCAGTGCTCAAGCCGCTGTGCCTCATCACCGCCAAGCCGGCGATGTTCGTCGCCAACGTGGCCGAAGACGGTTTTCAGCACAACCCGTTGCTCGACAGGTTGACGGCGTATGCCGAGCGGCAGAACGCGCCGGTGGTAGCCATCTGCGCCAAGACCGAGGCCGAATTGGCCGACATGGGCGACGATGACCGCGCCCTCTTCCTGGCCGAAATGGGGCAGGTCGAACCCGGACTGGACCGTCTGGTGCGTGCGGCCTTCAAGCTGCTCGGGTTGCAGACCTACTTCACCGCCGGCGAGAAGGAGGTGCGCGCATGGACCATCCATATTGGCGACACCGCTCCGCAGGCTGCCGGTGTGATCCACACCGACTTCGAGCGTGGCTTCATCCGTGCGCAGACCATCGCGTATGCCGACTTCATCGCCTGCAAGGGCGAACAGGGCGCGAAGGATGCCGGCAAGATGCGCGCCGAAGGCAAGGAATACGTGGTCAAAGACGGCGACGTGATGAACTTCCTGTTCAACGTCTGAGCTGTGGGCGCTCGGCTGAGCCGGGCAGGCGAGGTACTCGCGACAGTTATGTCAGCGTGCGCACACATCAAGAGAAGACTCGCACCCGGTACTCTTCGCTGGATTTTGGCACTCGATTGGTCGGAGTGCTAATATTCAGGAACTAAAGTGGATACCCGAGGCTCACAGTCGGCCATGAACGCTACCGCTTCGAATGCCCTTGCTGTCCGCGATCCCTGGGCGCTGGTGCCGTCGCTAGGCAACCTGGACGCCTACATCTCGGCCGTGAACCGAATTCCGCTGCTCAGCGCCGACGAAGAGGCTTCGCTGGGTAAGCGGCTGCGCGACGAAGGCGACCTGCAGGCGGCCGGCCGGCTGGTGCTCTCACACTTGCGACTGGTGGTGTCGGTCTCGCGCCAGTATCTGGGCTACGGCCTGCCGCACGGCGACCTCATCCAGGAAGGCAACGTCGGCCTGATGAAGGCCGTGAAGCGCTTCGACCCCGACCAGGGCGTGCGTTTGGTGAGCTACGCACTGCACTGGATTCGCGCCGAGATTCACGAGTACATCCTGCGCAACTGGCGGCTGGTGAAGCTGGCCACCACGAAGGCGCAACGCAAGTTGTTCTTCAACCTGCGCTCGATGAAGCAGCAGTTGAAGGACGATGCCGCCGACGGCCAGACGCATCGCAACACGCTCACGCCCGCCGAGGTGCAGCGGGTGGCCGACGAGCTGAAGGTCAAGCCGGAAGAAGTCGTCGAGATGGAAACCCGCATGGCCGGGGGCGACGTCGCGCTGGAGCCGCAGACCGACGACGGCGAGGAGACCTTCGCGCCGATCGCCTACCTGGCCGACGAATCGGGCGAGCCGACGCAGGTGCTGGAGTCCTTGCGTCGCGACCGGCTTGCCAGCGCCGGAATCGGTGTCGCCCTGGACGTGCTGGACGCGCGCAGCCGCCGCATCGTCGAGCAGCGCTGGCTGGCCGTGAATGACGATGCGTCAGGCGGCATGACGCTGCACGAGCTGGCCGCCGAGTACGGCGTCAGCGCCGAACGCGTGCGCCAGATCGAGGTCGCCGCGCTGAAGAAGATGCGCAAGGCCCTAGAGGTGATGGCCTGAGCGGCACACGCCGCCGCGATCAACACACTAGGCGCCGCGCTCTGCGAGCAGCGAGCGCACGTCTTCCTCGAGCGCCTTCGCACCCGCGCCGTGCCGGCTGAAGAGGCGGATTCGGCCCTGCGTGTCGAACACGTAGGCGCCGGCCGTGTGGTCGATCGTGTAGCTGGTCTCGGTGCGCCCCGGCACCTTGGCGTAGAAGACCTTGAACTCCTTGGCCGCCTGCTTGATCTGCTCGCTGCTGCCGCGCAGGCCAACGAAACCGGCGTTGAAGTTGTCGACATACGCCTTCAGCACGGCGGCGCTGTCGCGCTCCGGGTCCACGGTCACGAAGACACCCTGCAGCTTGTCGGCCTCCGGCCCCAGGGCGCGACGCACCTCCGAGAGCTCGGCCATCGTGGTCGGGCAGACGTCAGGGCATTGGGTGTAGCCGAAGAAGACCACGACGATTCGGCCCTTGAATTCGGTCAGGCTCCTGTTCTTGCCGTCCGCATCGGGCAACTCGAGGCTGCGCGCGTACTCGGCGCCGGTGATGTCGATCGAGCGGAACGACGCCTTCTTGGCCGGTGCCGCGGTCTCGGCCTCAGGGCTGGCTTTCTTGTCGCAGCCGCTGACAACGCCCAGAGCGCTGAGCGACAACAGGCAAATCCGGAGCAGCAGACGTTTCATGACAGCAAGGGCATCAGATAGTGGTCCAGCAGCAGCGCCGCGAACAGCAGCGACAGATGCACGATCGAGAAGCGGAAGGTCCGCCTGGCCAGCGCGTCACTGTACGCCCGCCACAGGCGCCAGGCGTAGCCGATGAACATGGCACCGAGCACGACGGCGGCTGCCAGGTAGAGCCAGCCGCTCATGCGATAGATGAACGGCAGCAAGGTCGCGGCGAACAGCACCAGCGTGTACAGCAGTACGTGCAGCCGGGTGAACTCCGAACCATGGGTCACCGGCAGCATCGGTAATCCGGCTCGCCGATAGTCCTCGGCGCGATACAGCGCCAGCGCCCAGAAATGCGGCGGTGTCCAGAGAAAGATGATCAGGAACAGCATCATCGACTCGGGACCGACTTCGCCACGCATCGCAGCCCAGCCGAGCACCGGCGGCATGGCGCCTGACGCGCCGCCGATCACGATGTTCTGCGGCGTCAGCGGCTTCAGCACCACCGTATAGACCACCGCGTAGCCGACGAAGGTGCCGAAGGTCAACCACATGGTCAGCGGGTTGACCCAGGCGTACAGCAACGCGCTGCCGGCACCACCGAGCAACAGCGAGAACACCAGCGCCTGGGTGTTGCTCAGTTCGCCGCGTGCCGTGGGACGCCACGCCGTGCGCTGCATCTGACGGTCGACGTGCTGCTCGACCAGGCAATTGAACGCCGCGGCGGCGCTCGCGACGAGCCAGATGCCCAGCACGGCCGGCACGGCAATTCGCAGGTCCGGCAGCCCGGGTTCGGCCAGCAACATGCCGATTGCCGCGCAGAAGACGATCAATTGCACCACGCGTGGCTTGGTGAGCACCAGGTACTGCGACCAGCGCGAACGCCGCGTCGTATGCGTGCCGCTGCCGGCCGGGGCGGTGGTCGGGCGACTGTTCACGCGTGCTGCCTCACGAATTGCCCCTGGGCCGGCAGGGGCGCCCCGACCGGGGTTGCGCGGCTCCTGCACCACAACGACACCAACAGGCCGACCAATCCCGCAGCGCACGCGCTGTGCAACAGCGCGGCGGCAAGCGGCCAGTCGAGCAGCACGTTGCTCAGGCCACTGGCCACCTGAAGCACGAGCAATCCACCGATCAGCAGGGCGTACAACCTCGCCGTGCGGTCTGCCGTTCGCCAGAGCCGCCACGACAGCGCGATCACCGCAGCGGCAACCACCCATGCCATCAGCCGATGCGCCATCTGGATCGCCACCAGGGCCGGGAACGGCAGGAACTGTTCACCACGGCCGCGGCCGAGTTCGCGCAGCACGGCGAAGCCCTGCGCGAAATCCATCTCCGGCCACCACTGGCCATTGCATTGCGGAAAACCGCGACAGGCGAGCACCGCGTAGTTCGTGCTGACCCATCCCCCCAGGGCGATCTGCATGAGCACCAGACCCAGCACGACGCCCGCCGCGCGCGGCGGTGCGGCCAGCGGCAAACGCCGCACGGTCTCGAGTTGCGCCACCAACAAGCCCAGCAACAGCATGCCGCCCAGCAGGTGGAGCGTGACAATGGCCGGGTACAGCTTCAGCGTGACCGTGTACTTCCCGAACAGGCCTTGCACCACCACCCAGCCCAATGCCGCGCAGGCCCACGCGGCGGTGACGCCCAGCGCACGCCGTGCGCGCCAGGCGAGCACCGCTTGCACGAGCACCAGCGCGCCGACGGTCATCGCGAGATAGCGGTGGACCATCTCGATCCATGCCTTCGTGAACGTCACCGGTCCGCTCGGCTGGGCCTGCTGCGCCGCGGCGATCGACTCGGCCGCGCCGAGCGGGCTGGCCGCTCCATAGCAGCCGGGCCAGTCTGGGCAGCCGAGCCCGGAGTCGGTCAGCCGCGTGAACGACCCGAAGACGATCAGATCTGCGGTGAGAAACACGGTCAGCCCGGCCAGGGCCACCAATCGGGAACGCGCGCCCTCACCGCGGTGCCGCCAGGCCCAGACGGCCAGTGGGAGCGCCGCGATCACGGTGGCCAGCGCGAGCAGCTCCAGCGCCGGCGCGAGATTGACCGAGGGCACAGCACTCATCGCGAAACTCAGCGGCCCGGCAGGTCCCAGGAGGCCGACGCACGCAGCAACCGCTCGAGATCACGCTTCAGCTTGGACGGCTCGGGCTTGACGGGCGCGCGCATCATCCATTCGCCCATCGGATCGACCACGTACACGTGTTCTTCGATCGTGTGGCCCGGCGCCGGCTGCAGCCAGGCCGACACCGCGCCGAGCGGCACGCGCAGCACGGTCACCGGCGCACGGCCGGCCGTGAGCGCCTGCTGCAGTTCCGGCCGCAATGGCGCCTCGTCGGTGATCAGCCAGATCTTGTCGATGCGCTCGCGGTCGCGACCGACCATCTCCCGCAACTGACGCTGCAGGAACAGGCGCTCCTCGCAGGCCCTGTCGCAGGCGGCCGGACCGACCAGCACGAGCAACCATTGCCCCTTGAGCGCGCGCAGCGGCAGGACATTCCCGTCGAGCTGTCGCGCGGTCAGATCCGGCAGGCCCACCGTCGGCTGGATCAATGCGCCGTAGGCCGTGCCCGGCCCGCTCGGCCGCCAGGCGAAGTGCAGAACGTAGCTCGCGATGACCGGCGCCGCACACACCAGCAGGATCAGCATCATCTTCGCGCGGCCGATGCGCGTGCGCTGGGCTTGGTCGTGCAATGTCGCCTCGGGCAACGAGTGCACGGTCATCGTCAGCGGTTCAGCGTCGGTCTTCACGTCGAGGTCTGAGAATTCGGTACCACATGGTCAGCCCGGCGATCAGCGCGGCGATCGCAAACCATTGCAGGGCATACCCATGATGCTTGCCGACGTCGGGGGCCGGCGTGCTCCAGCGCCGCACCCAGCGTGCGCCGGCCACCGGCGCCTGCTCCAACTCGAGCAACGACAGCGGGCGCAGCTTCGCACCCCATTCGAATGCCAGCGCGTCGGCGTCGAGATTCTGCCGTATCCGGCCTGCCTCTTCCGGGCCGAGATCGAACCGCCGCGACGGCCATGGGGCAATGCGTGCGTTCAGCATCAGCTCGCCCTCCGGCGTCTCGATCGCCGGCAGGCGTGTCCGGTCGGCCGGATCGCGCGCCGTCCAGCCGCGCTGCACCAGCACCGCATCGCCGGGCGACAGCAGCAGCGGCGTCACGGCAATGAACCCGGCGCGCCCATCCAGCGGCTGGTTGTCCAGGTAGAGCGTCTTGTCGGCGAGCCATCGGCCGCGGACACTGATCTGCCGGTACCACTGCGCCGCGGCTTCGGCGTCGGTGCGGGCCAGCGCGTCCGGCGCCAGCGGTGGCAACCCAGCGCGCTCGCGCTGCTCGGTCAGGACGGCACTCTTCTGCGCAGCGCGGTCGAGCTGCCAGAAGCCCAGACGCACGGCGATCCCCACCCCGAGCGCACAGACCAGCCATGCCACGAGCGCCGAACGCGCTTTCGTCACCGGCTGTTCCACCCGCGATGGGCTCGATAATCCAGCATCATGAAGGCGCTCATCGTCGTGGTGCTGGTCCTGATCATCGTGGCGCTCGCCAGTGCCGGCCGCGCGATGCTGCGCAGCCAGCGAGACGGCAAGGCAGCGGATCCACGCATGGCCCGAGCGCTGGCACTGCGCGTGGGTCTGTCGATCGCGCTGTTTCTGTTCATCCTGCTCGCTTGGCGAATGGGCTGGATCCAGCCAAGCGGATTGCCATTGTCGCGCTGAGGCGCCCGTCGATCGGACTGCGGCAAACGACAACGCCGCCCGCAGGCGGCGTTGCAGTAAGAGCCGCCTCGGTCTACAGCCAATAGACGAGGAAGTACAGGCCGAGCCACACCACGTCGACGAAGTGCCAGTACCAGGCGGCGCCCTCGAAGCCGAAGTGGCGCTGCGGCGTGAAGTGCCCCTTCATCAGCCGCAAGGTGATGAAGACCAGCATCGTCATGCCGACGAACACGTGGAATCCGTGAAAGCCGGTGAGCATGAAGAACGTCGAACCATAAATGCCGGAGCTGAGCTTGAGGTTGAGGTCCGCGTAGGCATGCATGTACTCGTAGGCCTGGAAGCCGAGGAACGTGATGCCCAGCAGCACGGTGATCCACATCCAGAAGATCGTCTTGCCGCGATTGTTGGCGAGCAGCGCATGGTGGGCGATCGTGAGCGTGCCGCCCGATGTCAGCAAGATCGCGGTGTTGAGCGTCGGGATCGGCCACGGCCCCATCGTGAGGAACGGCTCCACCACACCGGCCGGCGATGCGGTGTGACCCGGCGCCGAGCTGGGCCAGATCGCCTTGAAATCGGGCCACAGCAACTGGTGTTCGATGTCGCCGAGCATCGGCAATGCGAAGGCACGCGCCCAGTACAGCGCGCCGAAGAAGGCGGCGAAGAACATCACCTCCGAGAAGATGAACCAGCTCATGCTCCAGCGGAACGACACGTCGACCCGGTCCGAATAAAGCCCCCCCTCGCTCTCGGCGATCGCGTCCTTGAACCAGGAGAACAGCGTGGTAAGCCAGACCACGAGGCCCAGCAGCACCGACCACTTGCCCCAAGCCGAGCCATTGATCCATTGACCGGCGCCGAGGATCACGAAGAACAGGCCGAGCGCGGTCATTGCCGGATGGCGCGACGGCGAGGGCACGAAGTAGTACGGCTGCGAACCCTTGTGCGTCACTGCAGACATGTTGAAGCTTCTCCTCGAGATCCCAAGAAAATTGGATGTGTGACCTGTTCGTGCCGGGTGTTCTAGGCCGCCACGCCGCTGCCGACGATCCAGCGCACCAGCAGCACCAGCGCGAGCACGAAGACCGCGGCACCGACAATACCCGCCACTACGACGTGGATCGGATTCAAGTGGGCCACGTCCTTGGCATAGTCGGCGCGTCGACGAATGCCCAGGAACGACCACGCCACGGCCTGGATCGTCTGCAGCAGCGAGCCCTTGCGCGCCGTGACGCGCTGAGTTTCGGGGGCTTCGTTCACGAGCGCGGCCCCCCCGTCAGCGCGGCCTGGCGGCCCGCGGGCGCGGCAGGCACCTTGCCGCCGACTTCGAAGAATGTGTAGGACAGCGTGATCGTCGTCACGTCCTTCGGCAGCTTGGCATCGACGTAGAACGTCACCGGCCACTGTCGGCTCTCGCCCGGCGCGAGCGTGTATTCGTTGAAGCAGAAGCACTCGATCTTGTTGAAGTGCCCTGCCGAGTTCATCGGCGCAAAACTCGCAATCGCCTGAGCCGCCATGGTGCGGTTCTGCATGTTGCGGAACTCGTACATCACCGTGGCCACCTCGCCGGGGTGCACCTGCACCGAACGCTGCGCGGGCTTGAAGTCCCAGGGCCCGCGTGCGTTGGCGTCGAACTCGATCGTCACCACGCGCGTGCGGTCGACCTGGGTGTTGGCCGGGCGCTCACGCACATCGGCCAACGCGCCGGCGCCACTGCGTCGCTCGGCCACCGAGAGCACGTTGATGCCCAGCGCGTTGCAGATCGCCTTGTAGATCGGTACCAGCGCGTAGCCGAAGCCGAACATCAGTGCCGCGATCACGGCCAGCTTGGCCGTCATGCGCAGGTTCTCCGCGCGCAACAGCGCGATGCCGGAGCGGTTCGTGCTGACGATCATGGTCGCTGTGAGGCCGCGTCGTCAGCGCGAGAACAGCCAGATCTTGGCGACGAAGCCGAGCGCCAGCACCACGGCCACCGAAGCGAGGATCCACGCCAGGCGCAGATTGGCCTGGTGCTGACGCGGATCGCGGCCCGGTGTGTTCATCGTGCGCTCAGCCCACCACCTTGGTTGCGGTGGGGTCGAGCTTGGGCGGCGTCTCGAAGGTGTGCCACGGCGCGGGGGACGGCACCTCCCACTCCAGGCCTTCGGCAGCCTCCCACGGGCGCTGTGGCGCCTTCTCGCCGCGCCCGCGCAGCATCGGCACGAGCACGAAGACGAGGAAGTACACCTGCGCCAGCCCGAAACCGAACGCACCGACCGAGGCGATCGCGTTGAAGTCGGCGAACTGCAACGGGTAGTCGGCATACCGTCGCGGCATGCCGGCCAGACCCAGGAAGTGCATCGGGAAGAAGGTGAGGTTGAAGAAGATCAGCGACGCCCAGAAATGGATCTTGCCGTGCGTCTCGCTGTACATCACGCCGCTCCACTTCGGCCCCCAGTAGTACACGCCGCCGAACATCGCATACAGCGAGCCGGCCACCAGCACGTAGTGGAAGTGCGCGACGACGTAGTAGGTGTCCTGCAGCTGCTGGTCGATCGGCGCCATCGCGCAGATCAGGCCGGTGAAGCCGCCCATCGTGAACACGAACAGGAAGCCCACCGCCCACAGCATCGGTGTCTCGAAGGTCATCGAGCCGCGCCACATGGTGGCCAGCCAGTTGAAGATCTTCACGCCGGTGGGCACCGCGATCAGCATCGTCGCGTACATGAAGAAGAGCTGCCCGGTCACCGGCATGCCGGTGGTGTACATGTGGTGCGCCCAGACGATGAACGACAGGATCGCGATCGACGCCGTGGCATACACCATCGAGGTGTAGCCGAACAGCCGCTTGCGCGCGAAGGTCGGGATGATGGCGCTCACGATGCCGAACGCCGGCAGGATCATGATGTAGACCTCGGGGTGCCCGAAGAACCAGAAGATGTGCTGGTACATGATCGGGTCGCCACCGCCGGCGGGGTTGAAGAAG
>JAEUPI010000019.1 GCA_016790175.1 Burkholderiaceae bacterium
CCGAACTGCGCCCAGCCCTGCGGATCCACGCTGACCGCGGTGCGCAGGTAGACATCGAAGTTCTGCGAACCCTCGGGGCCGACGTCCTGCCACCAGTTCAGGTAGTTGGGCTGCCACTGCTCGAGCGCGCGCTGCAGTGTGCGGTCTTCGCTCAGGTTGACGTTGTTGGGGATCTTCTCGCTGTAGTTGATGGTGCTCATCGGGAGTCTCCTAGGGATTCAGACACGATTCCAGTCGAAGGCGGCCTTCTCGCCCTTGCCGTAGACCTTGAGTGCGCCCTTCTCGCCCACGGCATTCGGCCGGATGAAGATCCAGTTCTGCCACGCGGTGAGCCGGCCGAAGATGCGTGTGAGCATGTTCTCCTGGCTCGCGAAGCGCAGGTTGGCTTCGAGACCGGTCAGCGCGTCGGGCGACATGGCGGCGCGCTCCTCGATCGCGATGCGGATCTCGTCGGCCCAGTCGATGTCGTCGGGTGCGGCGGTCACGAGGCCGAGCTTCCACGCGCCCTCGGCGTCGAGCGCCTGGCCGATCGCGGCCTTGGCGGCGGCCAGCGGCGCGGCCTCTTCATAGAAGCGCCGCGCCAGGCGCGACTGGCCGTTGACCAGCGGATAGGTGCCGAAGTTCAGCTCGCTCAACGTGAGCTTCGGTGCCTTGGCCGCGTCGTCGGGCAGCGCGAGCATGTAGGCACGATCGGCGCAGAACGCCAGCTCGGCCAGCGTGCCCGCGAAGCACGAGCCCGGCTCGATCAGCGCGAACAATGTGCGGCTCGACACATCGAGTCGCGCCAGCGTGCGGCGCAACATGCCGATCGTCTCGCGCACGAACCAGTGCTTCGCATGCTGCGCCAGCGTGCGGTCGACCGCGAGCACGGCCTGCGCATCGCCCTCGGTCTTCAGCTGCCAAAGGCCGATGTCGAGCTCGTTGGTGCGCATCGTGAGGATCGCGTCGTCGAGCTCGCGCGCCATCGCCAGCGGCCACCAGCCGGCGCCGGCCGCAACGATGCCGGCGATGTCGGTCGGCTGCGCGGTCGTGGGGGCACGCACCGTGAAGGTCGCCTTGCGGCCGGCGCGGTCGATCGTCACGCGCACATGCGCATAGTCGAGCGCGTCGGCACTCTCGCGGCGCGCCAGCGGCGCGAGCGCCACACCCTTCGCGCCTGCCGGCCGGTCGCTGCCCGCGGCCAGCTTCGCCGCGCGCTCGCCGACCACCTGGGCGAATTGCGTGGCCTTGGGCGCCACGTCCACCAGCCGCCACTCCACCGCGCGCTGGCCGCGCACACCTTCGGTGGTGGTACAGAAGATGTCGGCCAGGTCGTGGCGCACATGGCGCTTGTCGGTCACCCGCGTCAGGCCACCGGTGCCGGGCAGCACGCCCAGCAGCGGCACCTCGGGCAGCGACACGGCGCTGGAGCGGTCGTCGATCAGCACGATGTCGTCGCAGGCCAACGCCAGCTCGTAGCCACCACCGGCGCAGGCGCCGTTGAGCGCGGCCACGAACTTCAGGCCCGAGTGCCGCGACGAGTCTTCGATGCCGTTGCGCGTCTCGTTGGTGAACTTGCAGAAGTTGACCTTCCACGCGTGCGACGACAGGCCCAGCATGAAGATGTTGGCGCCCGAGCAGAACACCTTGTCCTTCAGCGAGGTCACGATCACCGAGCGCACCTCGGGATGCTCGAAGCGGATGCGCTGCAGCGCATCGTGCAGCTCGATGTCCACGCCGAGGTCGTAGCTGTTGAGCTTGAGCTTGTAGCCTGGGCGGATGCCGCCGTCTTCGGCGATGTTGATGGCCAGCGTGGCGATCGCGCCATCGAAGCTGAGCTTCCAGTGGCGGTATTGGGAGGGGTCGGTGCGGTAGTCGACGCGCGGGGACGCAGGGTTCATGCGGGACTCCTGAGATGAACTATTGTGCATTGGTCGGCCGGGATGACATGCATGATAGTGCATGTTTCCTCGATGTCAAGCGGATCCGGTGACCACATGGACCGTCATGGTGTCGGCCGCGGTGGCGGCAGGCAATGGTCCGGCGCTCAGCCCTCGCGCGCAAGACGCGTTGGCCGGACGGCGCGAGGTCCCTGCGGACCTCGCGGCGCCTGCCGACGGCCTGGCGACCTACGAGTTGCCAGGCGCTCGGGCCTTCGCCAGGCTCTCGCGAGCCCGCAGTGGGCTCGCTCGGTCCGGGCTCAGCCCTCGCGCGCAAGACGCGCTCGGGCCTTCGCCAGGCTCTCGCGAGCCCGCAGTGGGCTCGCTCGGTCCGGGCTCAGCCCGGCAGACCGAGCTTGCCGCGCACCAGGGCACGCAGGGCCTGGAAGGAGCCCGCCAGCGGTTGCGTGCTGGTGTCGAACACCAGATCGGCCTTCGAGTAGAAGGCCGAGCGGCCGGCCAGGATGCGGCGCAGGTCGTCCATGGCCTCTGCGTTGCCCTGCATCGGCCGCATGTCGCCCTGCTCGGCCACGCGGCGCATGTGGTCTTCGGGGCTGGCCTGCAACCACACCGTGGTGCAGTGCGCCAGCAGCTCGTTGAAGGTCGCCGGGTCCGACACGATGCCGCCCGGCGTGGCGATCACCACCTCGGGATAGATCTGGATCGCCTCTTCCAGTGCGCGCCGTTCGTAGCGCCGGTAGGCGTTGGTGCCGTAGAGATCGTGGATCTCGCGGATCGTGCAGCCGGCGAACTTCTCGATCTCGCGCGACAGTTCGATGAACGGATAGTCCAGGTCCTCGGCCAGCATCTGCCCGAGCGTGGACTTGCCCGCGCCGCGCAGACCGACCAGCGCGATGCGACGCCGCTTGGCGCCGGCGTCGCCGCGGGTGCCGAACATCTCGCCGAGCACGATGCGTGCGCGCCGCAGCTCGGTCTCGTTGCGATGCTCCAGCAGTTCGCGGATCAGCAGCCACTCGGGCGACGACGTGCTCACGTCGCCGATCAGTTCGGCCAGCGGCGACTGCAGCGCCTGGGCCACCTGCGCCAGGATCAGGATCGACGCGTTGCCGACGCCGTACTCCAGGTTCGCCAGATGCCGCTCCGACACGCCGGCGGCCTGGGCCACCGCCTTGCGCGTGAGACCCCGCCGAGCACGCAGCCCGCGCACGCGCTCGCCGAGCGAGCGCAGCAGCGGGCTGGCCAGGTCGGTGTCGGGTTCCGCGCGCCGGATCGGATCCTTGGCCCGGCCCGCCGGGCTCGCCGTCTGGGCCACCGGTGCCGACTTGGCTGCACCCCGGGTCCGGGCCGATGCACCGGAGCCCGACTTGGTGGCACGCTGGCGGCTCGACGGCAACGGACGCTGCAAAGGCTGGCTGGTTCGACTCATGCAATATAGTGCTTGACGGTGCCCGGGCAATCCCGCTATCGTGGCGCCAACGCAAGCACAATAATGCATAACGTCCGGCGTCGCAAGCCGTCAGCGACCCGTGTCGCCGCCGGGCCGTCCCAAGGCGACGGCGCCCCTCGGGGGGCCGCCGCCGAAGGCGGCCTGGGGGCAAACAAGGAGACGAGCGATGACTGCCGAAGTGTTCCGTCAGCTGATCGTCGAGGTGACCACGCCGCTGCGTGGCCGCGACCTCGATGGCGAACTCGCGCACTGGCTCAACCTGCACCACGGACCCGACAGCGCGACCTTCCATGCGCTGAAGCAGGCCTGCCTCGCCGGCGTGGCCGATGGCTGGATGTGCAATCGCGAGCATGCGGGCATACGCTACGGCCGCGTCATCAAGCCGGCCGACGACGTGGGCCGCTTCTCGGTCGACGTGGTCGACATGAACGACATCGCCGGTGGCCACCACAGGCATCCGAATGGCGAGATCGATCTGGTGATGCCGCTCGAAGGCGACGCCCGCTTCGACGGCCACGGTGCCGGCTGGTGCGTCTACGGCCCGGGCAGCGCGCACACGCCCACCGTCAGCGGCGGCCGGGCGCTCGTGCTCTATCTGCTGCCCGAGGGACAGATCGACTTCACGCGCTGAAGGAGCGCCACGATGCAAGACATTCCCGCACCCGGCCCGGTCTTCAACTTCGCCCAGCATCTGTTCACGCGCAACGCGCCACGCGGCGCGAAGCTCGCGTTCGTCGACGACGACGGCCGATTGAGTTATGCCGAGCTCGAGCAGCGCGCACGGCGCCTGGCGTCTGCGCTGACCGCGGCGGGACTGCGCCGCGAGGAGCGTGTGCTGCTGCTGATGCTCGACCACAACGACTGGCCGGTGAGCTTTCTCGGCTCCCTGTACGCCGGCGTCGTGCCGGTGGCGGTGAACACGCTGACCACCGCCGACGACTATGCCTACATGCTTGCGCACAGCCGCGCGCAACTGGTGCTGACCTCCGGCGCGCTGTTGCCGACGCTGCAGGCTGCGCTGGACAAGGGCGCTCACGAGGTCAAGCAGGTGTGGGTGTCCAATCCGCCGGCCGCGCTCGGCCCCAACCAGGCGGCCCTGGAACACAAGATCGCCTCCGCCTCGCCGGCCGCCGCGCCCGCCGCCACATCGCCCGAAGAGCCGGCGTTCTGGCTCTACAGCTCGGGCTCCACCGGCCGGCCCAAGGGCACGGTGCACACCCACGGCAATCTTTACTGGACGGCCGAGCTGTATGGCCAGCGCATCCTGCAGTTGAAGGAAAGCGACATCTGCTTCTCGGCCGCGAAACTCTATTTCGCCTACGGCCTGGGCAACGCCCTCAGCTTCCCGCTTGCGGCCGGTGCCACCGTGGTGCTGATGGCCGAGCGGCCGACACCCGATGCGGTGTTCAAGCGCTGGACGGGCGGCACACCGCAGCTCGGCCGCGAGCTGCGGCCGACCGTCTTCTTCGGCGCCCCCACCGGTTACGCCGGCATGCTGGTGTCGCCCAACGCGCCGGGCCGCGGCGAGGTGGCGCTGCGCCTGGCCTCGTCGGCCGGCGAGGCACTGCCGCGCGACATCGGCGAGCGTTTCACCGCCAAGTACGGCGTCGAGATCGTCGACGGCATCGGCTCGACCGAGATGCTGCACATCTACCTGTCCAATCGGCCGGGCGATGTGCGCTACGGCACCACCGGTCTGCCGGTGCCGGGCTACGACATCGAGCTGCGCGACGAGAGCGGCCGCGGCCTGGTGGCCGACGGCGAGATCGGCGACCTGTTCGTGCGCGGGCCGACGGCGGCACTGATGTACTGGGCCAACCGCGACAAGTCGCGCGAGACCTTCCAGGGCGCGTGGACCAAGAGCGGCGACAAATACGTGAAGAACCCCGACGGCACCTACACCTACAGCGGCCGCAGCGACGACATGCTCAAGGTCAGCGGCCAGTACGTGTCGCCGTTCGAGGTCGAAGCCACGCTGGTGCAGCACCCGGCGGTGCTCGAGGCGGCGGTGATCGGCGTGCCCGATGCCGAGGGGCTCACGCGCACCAAGGCCTTCGTCGTCGTCAAGCCGGGCCACACGGTCAGCGATGCGCTCGAGAACGAACTCAAGGCCTTCGTGAAGGAACGACTCGCGCCGCACAAATACCCGCGTCAGCTCGCTTTCATCAAGGAGCTGCCGAAGACGGCCACCGGCAAGATCCAGCGCTTCCGTCTGCGCGAAGCCGAATCCGGCGGTCGATGAGCGCGCATGAATTCATCGACATCGACTGGGCTGGCCGGCATGTTCGCATCGAGCACCAATGGCTCGCGCGCGAACGCGCAGACGGTCCGCTCGTCGTGTTCCTGCACGAAGGACTCGGCTCGCTGGCGATGTGGAAGGACTTTCCGGCACGCCTGTGCGATGCGCTCGGTGCGCGCGGCCTGGTGTACTCGCGCCCCGGCTACGGCCGCTCCACGCCGCGTGGCGCAGCCGAGCGCTGGCAGCTCGACTTCATGCACCGGCAGGCGCACGAGGTGCTGCCTACCCTGCTCGATGCGCTGCACGTGCACGAGCCGCCCTGGCTGTTCGGCCACAGCGACGGCGCCTCGATCGCGCTGCTGTACGCGTCGCGCTTTCCCGGTGCGGTGCAGGGGCTCGTGTTGCTGGCGCCGCACATCCGAGTCGAGCCGGTCAGCGTGGCGAGCATCCAGCAGGCCCGGGCAGCGTGGCACGACACCGACCTGCGCCAGCGCCTCGCCAAGTACCACGTCGATCCGGCCTCGGCCTTCTTCGGCTGGAACGACATCTGGCTCGACCCGGGGTTTACCCGGTGGAACATCGAATCCGAATTGCCCTCCATCGCCTGCCCCTTGATGGCGATCCAAGGCCTCGACGATGAGTACGGCACACTCGAACAGATTCACGGCATCGCGCGCGCACTGCCCGGCACGCGGTTGCTGGAATTACCCGACTGCGGGCACAGCCCGCATCGCGACCAGCCCGTGCGCCTGATCGACGAGGTGACACGTTTCATCACTGAAGAACGCAGCAGGAGACTCCCCGCATGACACTCAACCGCAAGTCCTTCGTCGTCGCCGCGCTCGCCGCGGCTGCCCTGGTCGCCACCGCGCCGCAGGCCTTCGCGCAGGCCGGCAAGATCAAGGTCGGCCTGATGCTGCCGTATACCGGCACCTTTGCCGCGCTGGGCAATGCCATCGAGAACGGCTTTCGCCTCTACGTCACCGAGCAAGGCGGCAAGCTCGGCGGCCGCGAGATCGAGTTCGTGAAGGTCGACGACGAGTCCGACCCCGCCAAGGCCACCGACAACGTCAACAAGCTGATCAAGCGCGACAACGTCGACGTGCTGGTCGGCACCGTGCACTCCGGCGTCGCGATGGCGATGGCCAAGGCCGCCAAGGACTCCGGCACGATGTTGATCGTGCCCAACGCCGGCGCCGACGCGGTGACCGGGCCGTTCTGCGCGTCGCACATCTTCCGCAGCTCGTTCTCGAACTGGCAGCCCGGCTATGCCATGGGCGAGGTGGTGGCCAAGAAGGGCCACAAGAAGGTCGTGACCATCACCTGGAAGTACGCCGCGGGCGACGAGAGCGTGGGCGGCTTCAAGGAGTCGTTCACCAAGTCCGGCGGCCAGATCGTGAAGGAGCTGAGCCTGCCCTTCCCCGGCGTGGAGTTCCAGGCGCTGCTCACCGAGATCGCGTCGCTGAAGCCCGATGCGGTGTACACGTTCTTCGCCGGCGGGGGTGCCGTCAAGTTCGTCAAGGACTATGCCGCCGCGGGCCTCAAGAAGAGCATCCCGCTGTATGGCGCCGGCTTCCTCACCGACGGCACGCTCGAGGCGCAGGGCGCCGATGCCGACGGGTTGCTGACCTCGCTGCACTACGGCGACAGCCTGGAGAACGCCAAGGACAAGAGCTTCCGCCTCGCCTATGCCAAGGCCTACAAGCTGCAGCCCGACGTCTATGCAGTGCAGGGCTACGACGCCGCGCAGATGCTCGGCATCGGCCTGGCCGCCACCAAGGGCGACGTCAAGAACAAGGCCGCATTCGCCGCCGCGCTCGAGAAAGCCAGGATCGACAGCCCGCGAGGCGCCTTCACGCTCGGCAAGAACCACAACCCGGTGCAGGACATCTACCTGCGCCAGGTGGTGGGCAAGGAGAACAAGGTGATCGGCGTGGCCTCGAAGAACCTCTCCGATCCCGGCCGCGGCTGCAAGATGTGACTCCCCCCCTACGCGCTACGCGCGCCCCCTCGAGGGGGCACCGCCAGTGGACCGGCAAAGCCGGATCCACGGCGGTCGCTTGAAACGTCAGCCCATCATTCGACCCACTCGCTGCAGGCATGGACCTCGCCACCTTCCTGGTGCAGTGCCTCAACAGCCTGCAGTACGGGCTGCTGCTGTTCCTCGTGGCGTCGGGGCTGACGCTGATCTTCGGCATCATGGGCGTGATCAACCTCGCCCATGGCAGCTTCTACATGATCGGCGCGTACATGGCCTATGCGCTGGCACCCTGGGTGGACCTGTGGCTGGGCGGCGGTTTCTTCACCACGCTGGGGGTCGGGCTGGTGCTGGCGGTCGCGCTCGGCTACCTGCTGGAGTGGGCGTTCTACAGCTACCTCTACGAGCGCGAGCACCTGCAGCAGGTGCTGATGACCTATGGTCTGATCCTGGTGTTCGAGGAACTGCGCAGCATTCTGGTGGGTGACGACGTGCATGGTGTCAGCGCACCGGACTGGCTCGCGGGCTCGATCCCGCTCGGTGACCTGATGACCTATCCGGTCTACCGCCTCTTCATCAGCGCCGTGTGCGTGCTGCTGGCGGCGCTGATGTGGTTCGTGCTCACGCGCACGCGGCTGGGCATGACGATCCGCGCCGGCGCCAGCAACCGCGAGATGGTGCAGTCGCTGGGCGTGGACATCCAGCTGCTCTACCGTGTGGTGTTCGCCGCCGGCGTGGCGATCGCGGTGTTCGCCGGCATGGTGGCGGCGCCGGTGTCGAGCGTCTACCCCGGCATGGGCAACCAGGTGCTGATCATCTGCTTCGTGGTCGTGGTGATCGGCGGCATCGGCTCGATCCGCGGTGCGTTGCTCGCCGCGCTGCTGATCGGCTTCGTCGACACCTTCGGCAAGGTGGTCTTTCCACATGCCGCGGGCGTGCTGGTCTACGTGCTGATGGCGCTGATCCTGCTCTGGAAGCCCGACGGGTTGTTCAAAGCCGGATCATGATGAATGCCCGCGCCGTCTCGACCGTGGTGGGGGCGCTGGCTCTCGCGTTGTGGCCGCTCGTGACCGGCAGCTTCGGCGTCGATCTGGTCACCAAGACGATGATCTACGCGATCGTCGCGCTCAGCCTGGAGCTGCTGGTGGGCACCACCGGGCTGGTGTGCTTCGGGCAGGCTGCATTCTTCGGGCTGGCGGGCTACACGGTGGTGATGCTGTCGCCGCAGTCGGCGCCGGCGGCTCTCTGGTGGGTGCTGCCGGCGAGCATGGCGGTCGGCGCCGCATATGCGTTGTTCGTGGGCGCGCTCTCGCTGCGCACGCGTGGCGTGTACTTCATCATGGTCACGCTTGCCTTCGCGCAGATGGCCTACTACGTGATCCACGACACCCCGCTCGGCGGCGGCACGGATGGCATCTACCTCTACGTGAAGCCGGTTGCCGAGATCGGTTCGACGATGCTGATCGACCTCGACCGGCCGCTGCCGCTGTACTACTTCGTGCTCGGCTGCCTGGTGGTGGTGTTCGTGTTCCTCGCGCTGCTGCTGCGATCGCGCTTCGGCCGCGCGCTGGCGGGCATCCGCGTCAACGAGCAGCGCATGCGCGCCACCGGTTTCTCGACCTACCCGTACAAGCTCGCCGCGTTTGCGATCTCGGGTGCGATCGCCGGGCTCGGCGGCTTTCTGTTCGCCGTGAAAGACGGCGTCGTGAACCCCGAGCTGCTGAGCTGGCACTTCAGCGGCGCCGTGCTGATCATGATCATCCTCGGTGGCCTGGGGCATCTGCGCGGTGCCGTGCTCGGCGCCTTTGCGTTCGCGCTGCTGCAGGAGCTGTTCAAGAGCGAGGCGGTATTCGGTGCGTTCGCCAAGCACTGGCTGCTCGGGCTGGGCCTGACCATCATTGCCAGCGTGGCCGTGCTGCCGCGCGGGTTGATCGGCGTCGGGGAGCTGGTGACACATCGGCTGCGGCGAACACCGAGGGATCGCTGAGATGTCCGACGTGCTGCTGCGCGCCACCGACGTCACGCGCCGCTTCGGCGGCCTGGTGGCCGTGGACCGCGTGTCGCTCGAACTCGAGCGCGGCACGGTGCATGCCGTGATCGGCACCAACGGCGCCGGCAAGAGCACGCTGATCAACATCCTCTCCGGCGAGCTGCCGGCCTCGGCCGGCACGGTGACGCTGCGCGGCGCCGACATCACGCGCTGGAGCCAGCCGCGCCGCGCCCGCGCGGGCCTCGGCCGCAGCTACCAGCGCACGACGATCTACCCCAACTTCAGCGTGCTCGAGAACTGCCGCCTGGCGGCGCAGGCACGACATCCACGGCCCTGGGCCTGGTGGGCCGACGCGTCGGCCTGCCCGGTCAGCGTGCCGGCGGCACGTGACGCGGCGGCGCGCGCCGGCCTGGCCGACGTGATGGACCGGCCGGCGGCCGCGCTGTCGCACGGCCAGCGCCGGCAACTCGAGATCGCGATGTGTCTGGCCACCGCGCCCGAGGTGCTGCTGCTCGACGAACCGCTGGCCGGCATGGGCGCCGAAGAGACCGACCGCATGCTCGCGCTGCTGGCCGAGCTGAAACCCGGCCACGCCATCGCGTTGGTGGAGCACGACATGGATGCCGTGTTCCGCATCGCCGACCGCATCACGGTGATGGTCAACGGTGCGGTGCTGGCGAGCGATCTACCGGCGGCCGTGCGCGCCAACCCCGACGTGCAGAAGGCCTACCTGGGGGCGCACGAATGAGCGGCACGACGTTCGTCGACGCGCAGGGCCTGCATGCCTGGTACGGCAGCAGCCATGTGCTGCACGGCGTGGACATCGCGCTCGCACGCGGCGAGACGGTGGGCCTGCTGGGCCGCAACGGCATGGGCAAGAGCACGTTGATCCGCACGCTGCTCGGCCATGTATCGGAGCGCGAAGGCCGCATCAGCGTCGACGGCCGCGACTGCTCGCGCGCGCGGCCGCACCAGATGGCCAAGAGCGGCATCGCCTATGTGCCCGAGGGCCGCGGCGTGTTCCCCAACCTCTCGGTGCGCGAAAACCTGGTGATGGCCGCGAGGCCGGGTCGCGACGGCCGTTGCCCCTGGAACGTCGAAGCGGTGCTGAAGACCTTTCCGCGGCTGGCCGAGCGCCTGGGCCACCTCGGCGGGCAGCTGTCGGGCGGCGAGCAACAGATGCTGTCGATCGGCCGCGCGCTGATGACGCACCCGGAGCTGATCATCCTCGACGAGGCCACCGAAGGCCTGGCACCGCAGATCGTGGCCGAGATCTGGCGCGTGATCGCGCAGATCCGCGCCAGCGGCATCGCCACGCTGATCGTCGACCGGGACTACCGCAAGGTGGCGGCCAACACCGACCGGCTCGTCGTGCTGCAGAAGGGCAAGGTGGTGCTCACCGGCGCCTCGGCCGCGCTGCGCGACAGCGCCGAGCTGGCGTCGTACCTGGGCGTCTGAGATTCGAATCACGGGAGACCGACGATGAAACTGCAGCTCTTCGGCGAGCCGGGCTCGCTGGCCACGCCGCGCGTGCAGCGCGAGGATCTCGCGGGCGGCGGCTTCATCCTGCGTTCGGCCGAATCGCTGCAGCCCCACATGCGCTGCGTCGGCGACTGGCTGGAGCATTGGGCCGCGACCACGCCCGATTCACTCTTCCTCGCCGAGCGCGATGCGCTCGGGCTCTGGCGGCGGCTGAGTTACCAGCAGGTACGTGAACAGGTCGGACGCGTCGCGCAGGCGCTGCTCGAGCTTCGCGTGAAGGTCGACGATCCGGTGGTGATCCTTTCCGACAACGCCGTCGACCACGCACTGCTGTCACTGGCCGCGATGCACATCGGCCGCACCTCGTGCACGGTCTCCAGCGCCTACAGTCGGCTGACCAAGGACCACAGCAAGATCCGCAGCATCCTCGATGCGCTGAAGCCGGGGCTGGTCTATGCCTCGGACCCGGCCGTCTATGGCGCCGCCGTCAAGGCCTGGGGCGGCCGGGCACCGGTGGTGTTCAGCAAGGATGCCCAAGGATTTACCGGTGCGACCTCGTTCGCCGAGCTGGCGGCCACGACCGAGACGCCCGCGGTGGCCGAGGCGTTCCGGGCCGTGCGCCCCGAGACGCATGCCAAGTACCTGCTCACCAGCGGCTCCACCGGCACGCCCAAGGTGGTGATCAACACCCATCGCATGCTCACCGCCAACCAGCAGCAGATGGCGCAGGTGTGGCCGTTCCTGAACCGCCATCCGCTGCAACTGCTGGAATGGCTGCCCTGGAGCCACACCTTCGGTGGCAACCACAACTTCAACATGGCGCTGGCGCACGGCGGCTCGATCCATGTCGACGAAGGCCGCCCCGCCCCCGGTCTGATCGAGAAGACCGTGAAGAACCTGCGCGAGGTGAAACCCAACTTCTACTTCAACGTGCCGCGCGGTTTCGACATGCTGCTGCCCTATCTGGAGGGCGACGAGGCCACCGCGCGCGACGTGTTCGAGCGGCTCGAAGGCGTGTTCTACGCCGGCGCCGCGCTGCCGCAAAGCGTGTGGGAGCGGCTCGAGGGCGTGGCCCGGCGTGTGCGCAAGGGCCCCGACGCGCGGCGCGTGTGGTTCACCTCGTCGTGGGGTGCTACCGAAACGTCGCCGGCGGTGACCAGCGTGTGCTGGGAAATCGAGCGCGCCGGCTGCATCGGCGCGCCCTTGCCCGGCATCGAGCTCAAGCTGGTGCCCAACGCCGGCAAGCTCGAGATGCGTGTGAAAGGCCCGTCGGTGTTTCCGGGCTACCGCCATGCGCCCGAGCTCACGGCCAAGGCCTTCGACGAAGACGGCTTCTACCTGATCGGCGACGCCGGCAAGCTGGTCGACGAGAGCAATCCGTCGGCCGGCGTCAGCTTCGATGGCCGCGTGGCCGAGGATTTCAAGCTGATGAGCGGCACCTGGGTCTCGGTGGGCACGCTGCGGCTGCGTGCGATCAGCGCGCTCTCGCCTCTCGCCGCCGACGTGGTGGTCACCGGTCACGACCGCGAAGAGGTGGGCTTGCTGATCTTCGCCTCGCCGCAGGCCAAGGAGATGACGGCCGACCAGATCGGCCAGCGCATCCGCGACGGCCTGCTCGCGATGCGCGCCGACGGCGGCGGCTCGTCGCAGTCGCCCACACGTGCGATGCTGCTCGCCGAGCCGCCCAATGCCGATGCCGGCGAGATCACCGACAAGGGCTACCTGAACCAGCGCGCCGTGCTCACGCGCCGCGCCGGCGACGTGCTGGCGCTGTATGCACCGGTGGCGCAGAACGGGGTGGTGCGGATCTGATGCCGCGATCGATGATGTCGTTACGCGTGATCCCCCGCCTCCTTCTTGTCGACACTTCATCCGACGATGCGGACCGATGCGATGGCCGGCGCGGCGGGCGGGTACCGCCTGCCGCGCTGCGCATGAACCCACCGGCGCTTGTGGCCTAATCGCATCATCCAACTCACTGTTCAGGAGCCGCCCCGATGCCCCGCAAGATCCGCACCGAAGCCGACCGCAAGGCCACGCCGTCCAACGCCCCCAAGGGTGGCATCGGCCAGCGCGTGAGCCTCGAACGCGGCTCGCACACGCGCAGCAAGAAGAGCCCCGGCAAGCGCGCCCACAAGGGCGGGAGCTGAGTTGCAGGGCGCGCAGCAGCAGCCATGCTGCGCCTGACCGAGCT
>JAEUPI010000028.1 GCA_016790175.1 Burkholderiaceae bacterium
GTCGACGATGGCGTCGACGAAGTCGGGCTTCATCACATGCGCCACGTCGGGCGGCCAGTAGCGGTTGGCCAGCACGCTGCCGATGCGCTCGAACAGGCCCGGCAGCCGCTCGACGTCGATGCGCAGCATGTCGAGCGACCACTGCACGAACCACAGTGCGCCGAGCAACACCGCCCACTTGGTGAGGCTCTGTGGGAAGCGGAATCGCTTCCACTCCGGCAGGGGCTTGGCCGCGGTGCTCATCGCCTCAGATCACCCTCTTCCGCGCCCACGCCGAGAACAGCTCGCCGAAAACGATCAAGAGCAGGATCACGAAGATCACGGTGGCGATGCCACCGTAGTTGTAGCTCGCCATCTGCCGATGCAGCGCCAGCCCCAGCCCGCCGGCACCCACGAGGCCCATGATGGTGGAGCGACGAATGTTCACGTCCCATTCGAAGATCACGTTGCCGATCACCACCGGCAGCACCTGCGGCACGATGCCGAACATCAGCACCTGAAAGCGGTTCGCGCCCACCGCGCGCATCGCCTCCACCGGACCTTTGTTGACGTCTTCGATCGCCTCGGCCACCGTCTTGCTGATGAATCCGATCGAGCGCACCGCCATCGCCAGCACGCCGGCCAGCGCACCCAGGCCCACCGCGGCCACGAACACCAGGCCCCACACCACCTCGTGCACCGAGCGGCTCAGCGTCATCAGCACCCGGCCGACGAGGTACGTAGCGCGTCCGAGCGGCGAGATGTTGCCAGCACCGAGCCAGGCCACCGGAATCGCCATGAACGCACCCAGCAGCGTGGCGAGCGTGGCCATCAGCACGGTCTCGAGCGTCGCCTCCCACAGGCTGGTGAGGATCGAGGCGTCGAAGTCGATGAAGCGCCAGGCGGCACTGGCCACGCCCTGCAGGCTGATGCGGCTCCAGTCGGTGTCGCCGACCACGATGGCCTCGACGCTCCAGGCCACGATGGCGGCGATGACCAGATAGATGCTGCTGCGCTGCAGGCGCTGGCGGCGCCGGGCGGCGGCCAGCGTGTCGATGCGGTCGCCGTGCCTGGCGCCCGGCAGCACGGCGCTCACGCTACAGCACCTCCATCGCGTAGATGTCGGCGAGCGCCGCCTTGTCGACGCTGCTGGGCGGGCCGTCGAACTTCTTGATGCCGTCCTGCAGGCCGATCACGCGGTCGCAGAACTCGAGCGCCAGGTCCACGTCGTGGATGTTGCACAGCACCGGCACCTGGAACTCGCGCGCGATGCCGCGGATCATGCCCATCACCTCGCGCGAGATCTTGGGGTCGAGCGCCGACGTGGGCTCGTCCACCAGCAGCAGCTTGGGCGCCTGGATCAGCGCGCGGGCGATGCCCACGCGCTGGCGCTGCCCGCCCGACAATGCATCGGCGCGCTTGTCGATGTGCTCGATCAGGCCCACGCGGTCGAGCAGCGCCACGGCCTTGGCGATGTCGTCCTTGGTGTAGGCGCGGAACAGGCTGCGCAGGTTGCCCATGTAGCCGAGGCGGCCGGTGAGCACGTTGTCGATCACGCTCAGCCGGTCGATCAGGTTGAACTCCTGGAAGATCATGCCGATGTTGCGGCGCTGGCGGCGCATGGCGCCTTCGTCGAGCGCGAGCAGGTTCTGGCCGTTGAACAGCACCTGCCCGCCGGTGGGCTCGACCAGCCGGTTCACGCAGCGGATCAGCGTAGACTTTCCGGCGCCACTCGGGCCGATGATGGCCACGAACTCTTCGGGGCCGACGTCGAACGACAAACCCTTGAGGATCTCCTTGCCCGAGACGTAGTTCACGCGCAGGTCGCGCACACGGAGCACCGGAGCGCTCTCCGGCTGCAGCACAGCGGCCACGCTGCGCGCCCTACTTCGTGACGTCGCGGATGATGTTGTAGTCGGCGTCGGTCATCTTGACGACCTTCTCCGACTTCACGTTGGCCAGGTACTTCTTGCCGTCCTCGTTCTGGTCGACCTGCAGGAAGGTATTCGCGATCTTGGCCTTCAGCTCGTCGCACAGCGTGTTGCGGTAGACGAACGGATCCTGCGGCAGCAGCGGCGAGTACCACAGATAGTTGAAGTCCTCCTGCTTCACCTTGCCGGCGTTCACCGTCTCCATGAAACGGTGAGTCGCCACGAACGCGGCGTCGACCTTGCCTTCGGCCACCGAGATGGCTGAGAGGTCGTGCCCGCCCGAATACACCACCTTCGAGAAGTAGCTCTTCAGCGGCGGCGTGTTGGCCTGCTTGGGAAACACATGCTCGGGCACCAGGCTGCCCGAGGTGCTGGCCGGGTCCACCAGCGCGAGCACTGCGCCCTTCAGCGACGCGATGTCGCCGAACTTGCTGCCCTTCTTGGTGATCAGCACGGCCTTGTAGCCGGGGCCGGCGTCCTGCACGCCGTTCTTCAGCCGCGAGTACGTGCCGAACACCTCCACCGTCGGCTCCTTGTTCTTGGCGATCACGTAGCTCTCGGGCCCAAGCACCGCCACGTCGACCCACTTGCCGAGCAACGCCTCCACCACCGACGAGTACGACGTGGGCATGTAGAACTCGATCTTCTTGCCGGTGTTCTTGCTCAGCTGGTCGAGGATGGGCTTGTAGTAGGTGAGCTCGCGCAGCGAATCCTGCGTGGGCACCAGCGAGAACTTGAGCACCTTCGGGTCTTCGCACTTGCTCTGCGCGAAGGCGGGGGCCGCCAGCACCAGGGCGGCCGTGGTGGCCGCAATCAGCTTCGGGATCCAACGGGTCAGCATGAATGTCTCCTGCGATGTCGGTGGGTGAAACAGGCCTGCGCTCTTGATGGCGCTGTGCAACGGGGCAAGGAATCAGGGCACGATCGCGGCGCGCAGCACCTTGCGGTCTTCTGCGTCCTTCATCGCCTGACCCACCTGGTCGAGGCCGTACTTGCCGTCGACCAGGGCCTTGAACGGAAAACGGTGGCGGTTCACCGTCACGAAGTCGAGCGCCTCGATCAGGTGCCGCGGGTGGTAGTTGTGCACCCCGCGCAGCGTGATCAGCTTGCGCAGGATGAGGTTGACGTCGATGTTCACGAAAGAATCGGGGTTCACCACGCCACCCAGCACGTAGTGCCCGCCGGTGCGCAGCATCTGGATGCCGGCCGGGATCACCTGCGGATAACCGCAGACCTCGATCACCGCATCGGCGCCTTCGGGCCGGCACAGCGCACGCACCTGCTTCACCAGATCGGCCTCGCTCTGCGCGGCCGGGTCAAACACGTGATCGCAACCGAATTTCAGGCCGAGTTCGCGCCGCGCCGGCACGGTGTCGATGCCGATCACGAGTCGCGCACCACGCGCCTTGGCGATCGCGCTGGCATACAACCCCAGCAGCCCGAGGCCCTGCACCACCACGGCATCGCCCAGGCGGATCTCGGCCTGCTCGGTCACGCAGACCACGGTGGCCACGCCGCAGTTCACCGGCGTGGCCTCCTCGTCGGACAGCGCGTCGGGCAGCCGCAGGACCCACGAGCGCGGCAGGATGTAGCAGTACTGGCCGAAGCCGCCATGGTGGTGCGGCGCGGTCGTGACCGCCATGTGGCCGTACTTGTCGACGCCGGGGCTCTTCTGCGGCAGGTCGAGCACCTCGGTGTAGTAGTTGTCGCCGGGAATGAAGTATTCGCTCCACGTGATGCGGTCACCCGCGTGCAGCGGCTCGCCGCGCATGTCCTTGCTCACGCCGGCGCCGAGCTCGACGATGGTGCCGATGATCTCGTGGCCCAGCACGCCCGGCGTGGGGTTGGGCCGGTGGCCCAGGTAGCTGTGGATGTCGCTGCGGCAGATGGTGCACATGCGCACCTTCACCAGCACCTCGCCCGGCGCCGGCTCGCGGATCGGGAACATCCGCAGCTCGAACGGCGCGTTGGGTTTGTCGTAGACGGCCACCTGGCCTTGCGCGGGCCTCATGTCAGACGGTGCCATTGATGGCGTAGTCGAAGATCTGGTAGCTCTTCAAGGGCGCGCCCGCGGCCTTGGCCTTGTAGGCGTCGTTGAGCGGCCGGTTCAGGATGAACGGCACCTTGGCCTCGCTGGTGCCGCCGTGCGTGCGCAGGCGGTGCCCCTTCAGGCCGGATAGGTCGTGGTTCTTCTCGCTGCCGCCGATGCAGACGTTCTCGCGCGAGATCACCGCCACGTCGCCTTCGCGGTCGGGTGGCATCTCGAACATGCGGCAGGCGGTTTCGCGGTCGAGCGCGAGCTCGATGCCGTCGATGCCGCCGATGTGGTCGATGATCTGTCGCGCGCTTACCTTGCCGCGCGACCACACCCGCACGAAGCCGCCGAGCGCGCCATGGTGGCCGACGAAGGCATCGGTGATCGGACAGATGACGATCGTCTCGTCCTTGCCGAAGCGGGCGTCGAGGATGTCCTGCAGCCAGATCACGTTGGGTTCGCCTGCAGCATTGCTCTTGTCGCTCATGCCATGGTCGGCGGTCAGCGCCACCGTGGCGTCGAGCGCCGCGAGGCGGCCAAAGCAGTCGTCGAGCTTCTTGTAGAAGATGCGCGCACCGTCTTCCTCGGGTGCCCACTTGTGCTGCACCCAGTCGGTCAGCGAGAGGTACAGCAGATCGGGCCGGCGCTCCTTGAGCAGCTTGATGCCGGCCTCGAGCACGAACAGGCTCAGCTCCATCGAGTACATGCCCGGCTTGTCCATGCCCAGCCACTGCAGTGCGTTCTCGATGCCGTTCTCGGCCATCGTGCACTTCTCGACGAATTCGGCCGACAGCGAGACATGGCCCTTCGTGACATCGAGCCCCTTGCCGAGCTGCTTGCGCAGCTTGTCCTTCGAGGTGATCGACACCACCTTCGCGCCGGCCTCGGCGAACCGGGTGACGATCGAGTCACCGCGCAGCAGCTCGGGGCCCGTCATCACCACCGGCTGCCAGGTGGCGGTGTCGAGGTAGAAGTTGCCCGAGATGCCGTGCCGGGCCGTCGGCGTGCCGGTGATGATCGACATGTTGTTCGGGCAGGTGAACGACGGCATCGAGCCGTCGGCCACACCGGCGAAGCCCTGGCTGATGAAGCGGGCGATGTTCGGAATGCAGCCTTCGGCGAGAAACTGCTGCAGATAGCGCGGGTCGCCACCGTCGATGCACACCACCACCACGGGGCGCAGAGGCCAGCGGTAGGTGATGCCGTTGACGTTGACCGGGTTCTTGCTCGAACTCATGGGGGCCTTGTGTTGACGAGAAAGAGGGGTCAATCCCCGCGGCCCGAGCGGGCCGGCGGCTTCGCCAGCGCGCCGTGCAGCCGCTCGCGGCTCTGCAGCACATGCTCGGTCAGCAGTCGCTCGGCGAGTTTCTCGTCGCGGCGTGACACGGCGGTGACAATGGCCTCGTGCTCGCGGGTGGAGATCGGGATGTTCTCGGTGCTGCGCGAGATCGTCTCGCGGCGATAGAGGTCGAGTTCGTTGACGACGCGGCGGTAATGCGTGAGCAGCGCCGCGTTGCGCGCCGCACGGGCCAGGATGTCGTGGAACTCGACGTTCAGCGCGAAGTAGGCCTCCGGCTTGCGCGACTTGTCGTGCGCACCCATCTTCTTGACCACCGCGCGCAGTTGTTCGATCTCCTCGGCGTCGATGCGCCGGGCCGCCAGCTTGCCGATCAGGCCCTCGAGCGCGGCTCGCACCTCGTAGATCTGGTTGGCCTCGTCGAGGCTGACCTGGCGCACGAACACGCCGCGGTTCTTCTCCACCCGCACCAGGCCGGCCTGGTCGAGCGCGCGAAACGCCTCGCGCACCGGCCCGCGCGAAACGCCCAGCGACTGCGCAATGTCGACTTCGTTGAGCTTGGCGCCGACGGCGATCTCGCCGGAGACGATCTGCCGCTCCAGCTCGCGCTGCGCCAGCGTGGCCAGCGAGTTCTCGCGCAGCAGCTCGATGGCCGCGGCGGTGCCGGTGCGCTTGTTCGACTCGGTGGGCATCTCTGCGTCCGCGGACCGGCGGGGCGCCGGGCATCAGGGTGGCGGCGATCGTAGATTGCGGGTTGCAGATTGTCAACAAAATCAGGCCGACGAGGACCCGCTCGACCGAACCGTTGGCCTCAATCGACGAAGCGCACACCGCGCGACTGCGCACGCAGCCGCGGGTCATGCGAGGCCACCGCGATCGGCCGTCCGTCCAGCGCCTCCTCGCAGCGCGCGATCGTCTCGTCTTCAAGCCGCCGCATCGCCTCGGCGGTGTAGAAGGTCAGATGCGGCCAGACGATCACGTTGTCCATCGCATAGAGCGACGCCAGCGGATGGCCCTCGCGCGCCAGCGGCTCGCGGCCATAGACATCCAGCGCCACGCCGCCAAGGTGCCCGGCCTGCAACGAGGCCAGCAGCGCCGCCTCGTCGATCAGCTCGCCGCGCGACACATTGACCAGCCAGGCGCCGGGTTTCATGCGGGCCAGCTCGCGCGCGCCGATCAGGTGCCGCGTCTCGCGGTTCAGCACGCAGTGCAGCGATACCGCGTCACAGCGCTCGAGCATCTCACCGAGGTCGACGCAGCGCTCGACAGGCATGTCGGCCGGGTGCGGGTCGTAACCGAGCACTTGCATGCGAAAGGCTTGTGCCATGCGAGCCATCGCGCGGCCGATGCGCCCCACGCCGATGAGGCCGAGCGTCTTGCCGGCGAGGTCGCTCGCCATCCAGCGTGGCTCGGGCCAGGCCCAGCCGGTGCCGTCCATCGCGTGCTGGATCGGCTTGAAACGCTTGGCCAGCGCGAGCAGCAGCGCGAACGCGCCTTCGGCCACCGTCTCCTCGGCATAGGCCGGCACGTTGACCACGGGTACGCCCCGTTCCCGGGCAGCGTCGATGTCGATCGCGTCGATGCCGACGCCGTACTTGACGATCGCACGCAGCTTCGGCGCCGCCTCGATCACGCGGCGCGTGATGCGCGCGTAGCACATCAGCAGCAGGTCGGCATCGGCCACCGCGTGGGCGATACGATCTTCCGCCGTGCCATCGGGCAGCAGCACCAGCTCGGCGCCGAGCCGGCGCAGGTGATCGTCGACGCGACCCATCTCGAGTTCGCGATCGGTGCGCACGACCTTCCAGCGTGGTGCCATCTCGACCCCTCCTGATCAGCCGAATCGCAGCGCCACGACACCCCCGACGATGGTGACGGCGCCGGCCGCACGTTGCGCGCCGAAGCGCTCCTTCAGGATCCACACGCTGAACGCGGTGGCGAAGAGTACCGAGGTCTCACGCAGCGCCGAGATCATCGCCACCGGCGCGCGGGTCATCGCCCACAGCGCAATCAGGTACGACCCCAGCGACGCCGCGCCGCCGATCGCCGCCAGCGGCCAGCGTGTGCGCGCATAAGCCACGATCGCGCGGCGACCGGCGGCATCGCGCCGCGCCCACACCAGTGCCGGATAGGGCACGCCGTCGATCACGAACAGCAGCAGCACATACGCCGCCACCGGCGCGCCGGCCGCCGCGGTGAGCCGCACGCCTTGCCCGTCGATGAAGGTGTAGGTGGCGATCACGCAGGCGTTGGCCAGCGCGTAGCCGAGCGCCCGCCGATGGTGCAGCGCCTCGCCCGGGTGCGCCAGCCCGACCAGCGCGACACCCAGCGTCACGCCCAGCACGCCGATCCATGCCAGCCCCGACAGGCTCTCGCCGATGACGAACGAACTGCTCAACGCCACCAGCAGCGGCGCGCTGCCGCGCATGATCGGATAGGTCATGCCCAGTTCACCGTGCTTGTAGGCACCCGCCAGCGTGATGTAGTAGGCCACGTGCACGGTCAGCGAGGCGGCGATGAAGCCCCAGGTCTCGCGCGGCGGCAGGCCGCTCAGGAACAGCAGCGGGCTGGCCACCACCGCACCCAGAAAATGCACCAGAGCGGTGTCGACTTCCTTGTCGCCGCTGCTCTTGACCAGCGTGTTCCAGCCGGCGTGCAGCACGGCCCCGGCGAGCACCGCGAACACGACCGGCCAGGTGAGCGTCATCGAGCCCATCGGCACAGCCGGGAGCGGCCCGGCGCGCTCATTCGGCGCCGCGCTGCAGATCCGAATCCAGCGGCGCCAGCACCGAGGGGCGGATGCGCGTGGGCGTCAGCGCACCGGCCGACTCGAGGATCGGGTAGGCGATAGAGCAGATGTGCGAGTTGATGCGCTTCAGGTCGCTGATCAGGTCCAGGTGCAGCGAGCTGGTCTCGATGCTCTGCTGCGTGTTCTCGCGCAGCCGGGCGATGTGGCTGCTGGCGTACTCCAGCTGCAGGTCGCGGAAGCGCGCCTTCTCCTCCAGCAGCTTGCGCGCATCGCGCACATGGCCGTCGAGGAACACGCTCATCGCCAGCCGCAGGTTGGCCACCAGCCGCTCGTGCAGGTGGCACACCTCGGCCATGCCGGCGTCGGACATGCGGCGGTTGAGGCGGATCTTCTTGTCCTCGATGTCCTGCAGCACCCGCTCGATGATGTCGCCGATCTGCTCCATGTTGATCGTGAACGACACCACGTCGGTCCAGCGCCGGCTCTCGCGCTCGGACAGCGCTTCGCGCGAGATCTGGGTTAGGTACAGCTTGATCGAGGTGTAGAGCTCGTCGACCTTGTCGTCCATCTGGCGCAGCTGCTCGGCGAGCACGAGGTCGTTGCTGCGCAGCACCGGCACGATGCCGCGCAGCATCGTCTCCACCACGTCGGCCTGGTGCAGCGCCTCGCGTGCGGCACAGCTGATCGCCAGGCTCGGGGTCTCCAGTGCCGATGGGTCGAGGTGCGCCGGGCGCTGGTTCGCACTCATCTTCGGCTCGGGCAACAGCCGCTGCAGCAGTCGGGCCGCGGGACCGGTCAGGCCGATGAAGAGCACGCTCAGCGCAAGATTGAACGCGAGGTGGAACGCCACCACCTGCTGGTGCACCTCGCCGGTCAACTCCTGCAACCAGACGTGGGCATACGGCAGCAGCGGAATCGCGGCGATCGCGCCGACCAGCTTGAACAACAGGTTGCCGATCGGCAACCGCCGTTCGGCGACCGGCGCCCTGGCCGTCAGGATCACCGCCAGCAGCCCACTGCCGAGATTGGCACCTATGACCAGACCGAGCGCGACCGTCGTCGGCACGATGCCACTGACGGCCAGCGTGGCGGTCAGCAGCACGATGGCCAGGCTCGAATAGGCCAGCACCGTGAGCAGTGCGCCCACCAGCATGTCGAGCAGCACCTCGTTGGGCAGCGCGCCGAGCATCGCACGCACCGCCGGCGACTCCACCAGCGGCCTGGTCGCCGCCACGATGAACTGCAGCGACAGCAGGATCAGCCCGAGCCCGATCGCCACGCGGCCGAGCCGGCCGGTGGTGGTCTTCTCGCGCGAGATGTAGGCCACCACGCCGCCGAAGATCAGCAGCGGCGACAGCCACGACAGGTCGAACGAGAACACCACCGCCATCAGGCTGGTGCCGATGTCGGCGCCGAGAATCACCGCCAGCGCCGCGGCCAGCGGCACCAGCGCGCGTCCGAGGAACGAAGTGACGATCAGGCAGGTGGCGGTGCTGCTCTGGATCAGGCTGGTCACGCCCAGGCCGGCCAGCAGCGCCTTGGGCCGCGACGACATGCCCACCGCCAGCATGTGGCGCAGGCTCTCGCCGAACACGCGCAAGATGCCGGTGCGCACGATCTGCGTCCCCCACACCAGCAAGGCGATGGCGGCGAGCAGATTGAGCAGATGGACCATGGACCGAATGTGCGCGGCCGACCCGGGCCGCCCCCGGCGACGCCCGGCGCAGACCGGACGCGCATTGTGCGCGGCAAGCACGAGCCCGATGCGGCGATCGGCGTCGAACGTGTCACGCCTGCACGCACCACGATCGCACCGCACCGACCCCGGGGCCGTCCGCTAGGGTGCCGATTGGACGCTCGAATCTGCAAACTGTCAACAATCGGCAAAATACCGATAGCCGCCTGCGACCCCCGGCGCGACCATCCGCCCGCCGAGGCCCAGCTGCCGGACATCGGGTTGTCATGCTTGGCGGCGGACACTGTTGGCCCGTAATCTGCTTCGGTCCGAACCGTTCGCACATTCACATACCCAGCCACAAACCCAGGAGTCGTCCATGCGCCGCCCGTTGCTGCTTTCTTCGATCGCCCTCGCCACACTGGCCTTCGCCGGCTCCGTGCTGGCCCAGAAGACCCAGCTGCTCGTCTACACCGCGCTGGAGACCGACCAGCTCAAGGCCTACCAGGAAGGCTTCAACAAGGTGCACCCCGACATCGACATCAAGTGGGTGCGCGATTCCACCGGCGTCATCACCGCCAAGCTGCTGGCCGAGAAGGCCAATGCACAGGCCGACGCGGTGATGGGCGTGGCTGCCTCCAGCCTCGCGCTGCTCGACAAGAACGGCATGCTCGAGCCGTACAAGCCGCTGAACTACGACGCGCTGATGCCGCAGTACGTCGACAAGAAGAATCCACCGGCCTGGTTCGGCATGGACGTGTGGGGCGCCACGGTGTGCTTCAACACGGTGGAGGCGCAAAAGCGCAACATCCCCAAGCCCGAAACCTGGAAAGACCTGACCAAGCCCGCCTACAAGGGCCAGATCGTGATGCCCAATCCGGCCAGCTCGGGTACCGGCTTCTTCGACGTGAGCGCCTGGCTCACGCTCTGGGGCGATGACAACGGCAAGGGCGGCGGCTGGAAGTACATGGACGCGCTGCACGAGAACATCGCGCAGTACACGCACTCCGGCTCCAAGCCCTGCAACATGGCCGCCAGCGGCGAGTTCGTGGTGGGCATCAGCTTCGAATACCGCGCCAACGCCAACAAGGCCAAGGGCGCGCCGATCGACCTGGTGTTCCCGAAGGAAGGCCTAGGCTGGGACCTCGAAGCCTTCGCGATCCACAAGGGCACCAAGAAGCTCGACGCCGCCAAGAAGCTCGCCGACTGGGCAAGCAGCAAGGACGCGATGCTGCTCTATGGCAAGAACTTCGCCATCACCGCGCAGCCGGGCGTCGCCGCGCCGCTGGCCAACGTGCCGAAGGACTACGAAGCGCGTCTGGTGAAGATGGACTTCGCCGTCACGGCGGCCAACCGCGAGCGCGTGCTCGAAGAGTGGACCAAGCGCTACAACAGCAAGACCGAAAAACGGTGAGTGCGTCGGCCGGTGCGGGTGTCGCGGCGCCGTCGGGCGCTGCCTCCGCACAGCCGGGTTTCTCGGCGCAGCTCGCGCCGGCCTACCTGCGGCTGCAAGGCATCCGCAAGGACTTCGGTGCCTTCACGGCGCTGAAGCACATCGACCTCGACATCGCCAAGGGCGAGTTCGTCTGCTTCCTCGGGCCCTCGGGCTGCGGCAAGACCACACTGCTGCGCGTGATCGCCGGGCTCGAGGTGCAAAGCGCCGGTCGCATCGAGCTGGCCGGGCGCGACATCTCGGCATTGCCGCCCGCCGGGCGCGACTACGGCATCGTGTTCCAGTCATACGCCCTCTTCCCCAACCTCACGGTGGCGCAGAACGTGGCCTACGGCCTGGTCAACCGCAAGGTACCCAAGGCGCAGGCGGCCGCACGTGTGTCGGAGCTGCTTGCGCTGGTGGG